>NZ_JANGCA010000002.1:0-168313 GCF_024463855.1 Clostridium sp. DFI.1.208
ATTTTATCGTCATATCAAGGCTCGTTCAATCGTGGTATATTCGTGGTAAAATGAGTGTTTTTCTATACTTCGAAATGCTTGAAAGTGTAATATTTATAGGGATAATCAAAAATCAGATATAAAGTTTAATATAAAACTTCTATATTTATTGGGAGGTGGTTAACTCCTCTTGAGAGAGTTTATTCATGGTAATTCTATTTTAAAATGAAATATGTATGTGGACGATTTCACCCAGTAACAGCCTATTAGAATTATTGGAAGAATAGATTATTTACGCAATCTTAGAAAATTAATCTTTGAAATAGCGTATTGTATTTTGTTTCTCTTAAATATATTATTGTTTGCTAGTTAGAAATGAGTGTGTGTAGTTGGAAATAAGCGCTGCAGAGGTTCTAGTTAGGTTCTAAAATTGAAGGAATTCCTTTGTTTATAGGGGCTTGCAACTAACAAAACGTTAGTAATAATTGTTGTGAGAAGATTAGAGAAGTATTTAGACTTTGTGAGAAGTTTAGATGCTTCTTTTTTTTATAAAATACAGGACATATAAAATTTGTTCAAGTAATATGATATCTATAGATTTTATGAACTTTGCTTTGATGAAATAAGAGGAAGTTGATGATATAGTGATTTAATCAATAAAACTATAAATAAAGAAAGTGACATTATGAACGATACAGTAGAAAGAAATGAAGTTGTTCAATTTAAGGAGTGAGATTTTGTATGATGTACTGTTTCACCTAATAATGAAACAGTATGGTTAAATTAAAAGCAAATAGCTAGTTTGTTTGGGATTGATAGAGGTGTCGTTACGAGACATATTAAAATATTTTTAAATCAGGTGAACTAGTTGAAAATAGCATATGTGCAATTTTGCACATATGGGGAAGCTTGGTGTTTAAGAATATAATGTAAAATACTATAATTTGGACGTTATTTAGCTGTTGGCTATAGAACAAATTCAACTAAAAATATTCTTTTTAGAAAATGGGCTAATACTATATTAAAACAATACTTATAAAAAGGGTATGTTATTCTGATAGACACTTTCAAGATATTAAATATGTTACAAAAATGTTGGAGCAATACAAAGAAGCTGGTGGTCAATTACCAACAAGTGATTCTATATTAGAATTTTTAAAAGCTTATTAAGGAGGATTTAAAATTTCAAGATCGAAAGATAAAGATATCATGATGCAGCTTATTAAGACAATTCTTAAAGAAGACTAATACCTTTAGTGTTTTTTTGTGACATAAAATCTGACGTAAGTTTTTGTGTATAATATAGGATGTTTTCATAGGAATTTATTTGGTATCCGATTTAAACATATAGTTAATCAGATAGAAATAAGTATTAACAAACGAATATATCTGTAGAAGTATGTGAAAGATAATAAGTAGTGAAAGTGAAGATAGCATATGGTATAATATCGATAAAGAATTGATAAATTAAAGAGGATGGTGAGAAAAGATGGAATTCAGATTAATGAATAAAGATACAGCGGTCTTGGATTTTTTATATGATAAAGAAACGCATAATATAGATAAAGTAACTAATTTGATCCATCCTGAATATGCACCTTTAGGTATTATAGACTATAAGACTGGAATCTCAAGAAAGTCTTTCAATAACTGGTGGAGAGATAGAGCTATTCCTGCGTCACGCAGCAAATTTAAAGACGTGTTGGAAGAGTTAGATATCACCAATTCGATTGAGTTATTAGAGAGATGTTTTGGTTTGAGTTTGAGTGATCAGTATTGGATAAAAGAAAAGTAGTCATCTGCAACATGGGAAAAAGTGAATTTCTTTACGAATGATTTCAGTGAAGATATGGGAAAACTTTTGATGGGTGAAATTGAATATACCGATAGCCTTGATATGTTCAGTCCGGATAATTCAAGCGATGGGAATCTAAGAAAAAAAATGGAAAATAATCAATGGCAAGAGATGCCTGATTAAGAGCGGAAATACACTAAACAATCAGGAGCCTTATAATGAAGTCATTGCAACCAAATTGTATGAGCGAATTCTAGATGAAGATGAGTTTGTACCTTATTGGTTGATAGAAGAAAAGGGAATCGCTTATTCCTGTTGTGAAACGATGGTTAGTGAAAACGAAGAATTAGTACCTGCCTTTTATATTGATGCCACGCATAAATTACGAGGAAGTGAGTCCTTGTATGAGCATTATATAAATGTGTGTTGTGAACTTGGAATTCCTGATGCAAGAATAAAAGTTAATAAGATGCTGGTATGTGATTATATACTTGGAAACTATGATCGCCATTACCGAAATTTTGGTGCAATCAGAAATGTCCTTGATTTAAAATGGGAAAGAATAGCACCTATATACGACAGTGGTAGTTCATTATGGGCAACTACACCTACACAGTTGATCGGTACAACATATAAGAGTAAGCCATTCAAAGCAAAGGCAGAAGAACAGCTGCATTTGGTAGAGGAGCTGTCTTGGCTGAATAAAGATAAGTTAATTGATTTTGATAAAACGGTTTATGAAATGCTTGATAAAAATCCTTTCGTGGATGAAGAGAGAAAGTCAGCAATCTCTATTCAGGTCAAAGGTAGAATTGAAAAAGTTATTGAAAGACAGGCAAGCTTAAATAGAATAAATGAAATGGGCTTGCAGGAGCTACTATTTAGATTATAATGATAGGAGATATTTTATTTTTCTATCATTATCTTTTTGTGCTAAATTGCTTAATAGGAGCTTATGAGTTATTTATAAATCCTTTATGAAGTAAGGGATAGAAAACTATGGATTCAATGCGTATGTGCAACTATGTACACACATGAAAGCCCATTTTATGGTTTTTTTTGTGTTTCCAGGTGAGGTATTGGAGTATGTGTTTAAACAGGTAATAGGCAACGAACGTTAGCCTAAGTAGTATAAGATACTTACAGCTCTATATAGGAAATTGCAAAAGATTCACCTTAAATTGATTGGTAATCTTATAGAAAGAAGCTGTATTATTATTGATCTGGTGAAAATACATTTTACGAAATAAGCCATTCTGTTATAATGAAAGTAGATGAAACTAGAATTCGATAAGGGAGAAAAGCAGATAATGAACAATAAAGTAAAGCCCAAAAAGGTAACTAAAATTGTATATAATTGTTTGATTTTCTTTATCGCTATACTAGCCTTCATACGTTGGATGAGTGCCTTTGATAAAAGCATCGTGGTTATAAATGCAGAAATAAATTCTCATATTTCAAACTTTGCATTAAGCTTGGTGTTCTATTTGGGTGTTGGCTTTCCTTGGATTTTACAAAAAAAGCCATTTAATAAGATAATATTATTGGGCTTGTTTATTATTATCGCAAATGTTATATGCGAAACAGTAATGGGCTTTATGAACACAACTGATATCCTGGATGCTATATATGGGATAGCCGGAACTTTCATAGGCTTTTGTTACTTCTTCGTGATAAACAAATACGGACTAGAAGATATTCATGAGGAAAGGTAAGCACATATAAATCCATGTTTATGAGATTGGTATAGAGCGTAATAAAAATTGGAATTTTATGAGGTAATTATATGGACGAAGAATATACGTTAATAAAAAGTGAATGTTTGAAATCAAATACGAGAAATCCTATTGAATTGATAGTAAGCATAATGGAAAAGGATTATATAAATATACATGGACCTGAACATCATGTTTTAGATGGTTCCTGCTTTTTGACTGCTATGCATAATGCAGGTGTTGAATTTGAGTTAGATCAAGCATTAGACGAAATGATAGTCAGAGGTAAAAAAATGCCAGGAGCCACCTGTGGTCAATGGGGGATGTGTGGTTCTTCTGCTTCTGTTGGAGCAGCACTAGCAATTATTCATGAAACTGGACCTTTAAGCAATACTCAATATTACAAAGATAACTTAAGCTATGTATCAAAAGCATTAGGAAAACTTGCTGATGTAGGTGGACCAAGGTGTTGTAAGAGAAATGCATTCTTATCTATATTAACAGCTATTGATTTTGTTAATGAACGATATGGGATTGCATTAGCGAAACAAGAAGTCGAATGCACATTTTTTGATAAAAACAAGCAATGCATCGGTATGAGGTGTCCATTTTATAAGGGGGTAGCTAATGATTAAAAAATTAAAAGTCGCATTTGTATGTGTTCATAATTCTTGTAGAAGTCAAGTTGCAGAAGCATTAGGAAAGTTATTAGCTTCTGATATATTTGAATGCTATTCAGCAGGAACTGAAACAAAGCCACAAATCAATCAGGATGCTGTAAGATTAGTTAAGGAAATTTATAATGTTGATATGGAAAAAGCACAATATCCTAAATTATTAAGTGATATTCCTAAAGTGGATATCGTGATAACTATGGGATGTAATGTTGATTGTCCTTATCTTCCTTGTTCGCATAGAGAAGATTGGGGATTAGAAGACCCTACTGGTAAAAAGGATGAGGAATTCATTAAAGCTATCAAAACGATCGAAACAAAAATCTATGCTTTAAAAGCAAGCTTCAAGTGTTAAATTCCAGTTTATATATTCCACATAGCTAGCATCCGATAAGAGGTTACAGACGATTACCTGAAGCTTTCTAATAGCATATCAGAAAACTTCTGAGATATAACTTTTATTGTATTATCATTTCATGAATACTCTCTCCAGCTTTTCTTGAAATGGAGAGCACGAAAAAGCCTTTGTGTATAACCTTTACAAGTGATCCGATTTTCTATTCACACAAGCATATATGTCATTGTTGCGAACCATCTTAAACTGATCATGGGAAATATGAAAGCTACTCCTATCTCAATAGATTTGCCGCCTACGTGTCCCCTTGCCAGAACCTGCCCACACGCGCTTCAGCTGCCACGATACGCTCTATAGAATTTAAGATTCCTTCGTTTAAAGAATCAGTATACATCTAATACTTATCATCTTCAGATAAAACAGACAGTGCTGGGGACTATCGCCTCCTGTCCTCAAATAGAAAAAGGAAACGATAAGATCTGGAATCATGAAGTATTCTCATACGTAGAATAGCATAAAATATCATGCATGAAAATGAAAATACTGTTAAACTTTTTCTATAAGAAACTTTGAAAAAGGAAGGGATTCTATGAAGTATACAAAAGCAACAGCACGCATTTTAAATTTAGCCGGTTCAAGCTATGAAATTGGCTATCGTCTTGGAAAGGTGATTTCAAAAGACAATGTATGGCGGGAAAGGTGTGTATCTCACCATTACACAATGAATCAGAATAGGTTTGAAAACATAAATCGTCTATTGGATATCTGGTGTCCGGGGCTACGTGATGAATTAAGAGGAATTGCAGATGCACTTCACATGGAAGCCAAGGAATTATATTTCTATCATATGACACATCTCGTACCGAATTGTTCACAAATCGCGGTATGCTCCACTGTCACAAAGGATAAAAAGCCTCTGCTTGGACGCAATTTTGAGTTTTCCAACGAAATTGAGGATTTTACTTTCATGAAAACCTGTGTAGCTGGCAAATACCGGCATATGGGTACCTCAATTTTGGCATCAGGGCGAGATGATGGCATGAATGAGCATGGATTGGCAGTTACCATGACCTCCTGTGGAATACCCGTTGTGGATTTGCCATATATGCAAAAGCCCAGCATAGAGGGCCTGCAATATTGGGTTGTTGTAAGAGCTCTTTTAGAAAACTGCCGCAATGTACAAGAAGCATTATCGTATATAAAGGATATGCCAATCGCCTTTCACATGAATATGATTATTCTTGACCGGGAAGAGCATGCTGCTCTGGTTCAAACCTTTGCAGGTAAGAAAGCTATCCGCTGTATAACAGCAGAGGATGCGCTGTTGTTCACAACAAATCATGCAGTATTGGAGGATTTTAAGCATCTGGAATCAGGTGCCTTTAAGCACAGTCTGCATCGGTATCGCTATATTGAAGAGAAATTATCCGATCAAACGGATATCACACGAAATACCTTAAAGGAAATGCTGTTATCCGACTATCCTGAGGGGCTGTGCTTTCATCATTATAACGAAAGCTTTGGTACAACAAAAAGTATGATACTGTCTCCTTTTGATAACACGATTGAGTTATGCTGGGGCGGACTTGCCAGGAATACCTGGACATGCTATTCTTTAGATGCTATACAGGAGGAACAAAGGTGTATTTCCCTTGCTGTAGAAACGGATCATAAGGATATTTTGGAATGGATTCCCCTATAAAAAGGAGCAGCTTATGGACTATAAAAGAGTGCTGGAGCAGGCAGTGATTTATATAGAGCAGCATCTGAATGAAGCATTGAGTGTCGAAGAGGTCTCCAAAGTTACCGGCTATTCCTATTATCATTTGAATCGTCAGTTTATTGCTATCTTAGGGGAAAGTATAGGGAGCTATATAAAGAAGCGCAGACTGGCGAATGCTGCACAAAGGCTTCTTTATACAGATGATAAGATCATCACGATTGCTTTTGACAATAATTTTGAATCGGCTGAAGCATTTAGTCGTGCATTTAAAACGGTTTATAAAGTGAATCCATCAACGTATCGAAGAAATCGCATTCACACCTTCACCTCCGGAAAACAGCGATTGGATGACGAGAAAATAACGCACTTACTGGAGCATATCAACGTTCATCCAAATATTGTAGAGCTGCCGGAAATTGAGATTGCAGGCATACGCACTGAGGTATACCTTCATCAGGAAGAGCTGAAGGGGCATTGGGAAACCTTTTATAAGCTGCTTCCAGCACAATACAGAATGCGCAGAAGGTTTGGTATTTATGAATCCTTTGACAAACTGAACCATTATATGATTCATGAGGATATGCAGTTTCATGAAGTGTTCGGTTTCGAGGTAAACACAATAGACAGAATTGCAGATGACTTTGTGCGTAGCACGATTCAAAAAGGGCGTTACGCGGTATTTACGCATCACGGCAGTTTACATACACTTTCGCAGACGATTGATTATATCTGGGGAACATGGATTCTTTCAACGAAAGAGGTGCTTGATACCAGAGATTCTTTTGAGCTGTATGATGATCGGTTTCTCGGATATGATGAGCCAGATACAGAAATTGATATTTATGTAGCGATACGATAAATGCAATTATGCAGAATGAAGAGCGCAAACGTATGATGATGCTCTCTTGATAATAATTAAATATGGAAGAATTGTTGATTTAAAGAAAGGAGGATACCTAATGCTGTATACGGCAACATATCCATCACCTGTTGGAAAAATGATATTGGCTTCTGATGGTGATAGCATCATCGGATTGTGGATAGAGGGACAAAAGTATTATGGCAGTACTCTGTCAGAAAAGAGCATCATGCGGGAGGATATACCCGTATTGGTATCCGCAAAGAAGTGGCTGGACAGATACTTTGCGGGTGAAAGACCTTTGATAGAGGAACTGCCTTTGTCAATGAATGGTGGAAAATTTCGACAGAGCGTGTGGAAGCTTTTATGTCAGATTCCATACGGAGAGGTGGTCACCTATGGGGACATTGCAAGGAAAATGGCAGTTATCATGCAGAAGCCAGGGATGTCTGCGCAGGCAGTAGGCGGTGCTGTTAGCCACAACCCGATATCCATTATCATCCCCTGTCATCGCGTGGTTGGCACAAATGGCAGCTTGACTGGCTATGCAGGAGGAATCGATGTGAAGATCAAATTGCTTGCATTGGAGGGCGTTAATATGAAGAAGCTGTATATTCCAAAGAAGGGTACGGCTTTATAGCGGATAAATTTCTTATAGAAACAGCAATATGGTGATTATGATATGCATGCTGCAGCTTCTTACAGCTAGCACTTACATCACAAAAAAAACAGCTTCCTAAAGGATATGCTGCTGAAAAAACAGTGCAATTGATAACAGGAAGCGCTTTTGATTTAGGGCGAAGGAATCTAAGATGAGACAAGCGTTTCATATACTAAGTTGACATGACTGAAGATGTGCTATGTGAGAAACGCTAGCATGCTTTGAACAGCATGCTTCCAATCCTGATATGTACAAAAAAATAGTGGAAAGCAGGATGTTGTCATATGAGCAATGCAAAGATAAGCACATGTCTTGTATATGATTGATAAATCTCTATAGTAAAAGGAATGCATGCATGAACCTGTAAGAATGGATCAGCATATATTCCTTTTCGTTTATTTGTTTTTTTGCGGATAATAGCTTTTCAAGAAGGCTTCCTTAAATTCCGTAAATCGATCCTCTAAAATTGCCTGTCTTGTATCCTCCGTCAGGCGAATAATAAAGCGTAGATTATGTAGAGAGGCAAGGCGATAATATTTTCGCTTATCCTCAATATTACCAGATTTCCACAATGCACGAAGCTCTCCGCGAGTCCATCCGGCTTTACAGGTAGGACAGTCACAGTTCTCATCCAGCAGCAGCGGGCTGTCTGTAAACTTCGCCAGATTGAACGGACCGTGCTTCGTATACAGCTTCCCATGTCTTGCTTCACGGGTTGGTGCCACACAATCGAAGGTATCTGCCCCCATTTCTGTACCAATCAGAATATCGTCAGGGTGGGAAAGGCCAAGCAGATGCCGCGGCTTGTTTTCCGGGAGCTCTTCACAGCACCAGCGCAAAATTTCACCAAGGCTCTCCTTCAAAAATGCGCCACCAAGACCATAACCGTCAAAATCCATTTCGGCAAATTTTCTGGCAGTGGAGCGTCGCAGGTCCTCCCAGCGCCCTCCCTGTAGGACGCCATAAAGAGACTGATGATAGCCAAGCTCATCACAGTGCTTTTTATGTTCCTTTATACTGCGGATTGCCCAGCGCTCTGTACGAGCCAAAGCCTCTACGTTGTATTCGTAGCTATCCGCAAGGGATGTCAGCTCATCATAGGCCATGTGAATATCAGCACCGATTCGACATTGAATTTGCATGGATTCCTCAGGCCCGATGAAATCCTCCTGCTCTGTAAACGGATCATGGAAGTGAACGCCATCCTCTGTAACATGCGCAAGTCGATCCTTGGGGTCTGTATTGATCACATCATTTTCTCGTTTCATACTGACAACTTTTCCCATGCCGGATCCCAGCGACATCACCTGAAAGCCTCCGGAATCTGTCAGGGTAGGTCCGTTCCAGCCAGACCATGCCGCAAGTCCTCCATGCTCGGCAATCTCGAAGGAGGCATTGCGTAGGTGATATCCATTACTCAGCATAGCCTGTGCCTGAATCTGGTACATATCCTCCATAGCCACAAACTTTACTTCACCCTTTGTTCCAACACTCATAAATGCCGGGGTTTTGATATCCCCGTGCGGTGTATGAATGATGCCGGCACGACCAAGCTTACCGGGAATTCGCTTTGTTATTTCAAAGCTGAATGTATTGTTATTCTTATATTCTGCCATCTGTCATCCTACCTCGTAAATGTTTTGCTATGAATGCCTCTATCGGAGAGAATACGATTTCAAAGCCAATTCCCAGAACATAGGCAAATACTGCCTGTGCCAGAAATTCCTGAAAAGTAAGAACGCCGATAAATGCAATTGTCTCGAATATGACACAATCGATAATATGCGCAAAGGCAGAGGAGCCAAGTGCACGCGCGATAAAGCTGGAAGCGAAGAGTCCGTTTCCATTTTTTAATCTGGTGAATATATAGTTGTTCAGGAAATTCGAACAAACATACGCACTCAGAGAACCGATAATAATGCGGGGGGTAAACCCCAGAACGCTCGCCATTGCAGTTTGCATAGTCCAGCCTTCATAGGGAGGAAGTGCAATTACTATATAAAATACGATAATCGCAAGTACATTTATAAAGAATCCAGCTAGGATAATATTTTTGGCAATCTTTTTTCCATAAAATTCAACAATCAAATCTCCGATAATATATGTAATCGGAAATACTACGACACCTCCATCAACAGCGATACCAAAAAAATTCCATAGCTTTACTGCTGCCAGGTTGGAAATCAGCAGCGTACTCGCAGAAATCGTTGCGAAATAGATCAAAAGCTTTAGTTTAAAATTTGACATGGAAGTATTATAACATAAAATTTTTAGAATGCGAACTATTGAATACTGTTCTGTAAAGTGATAATCATTTATCGTATTTTTTATTCGTGACTGTCTGGCGTGTTGTAAGGATGATTAGGCTCAGTCTATAACTGTCTTGTCCTTGCGAAGTGCTGCTCGTGGAAAACCTGGAGGGAGTGTGAATCGGTTACTGTATGAATGCTGTATGCATTCATATTGAAGCCAGTTTTATAAGGGAAGGAGCAAGCGATGAATCTGGGTTGTGCACAGACCTTTGTATATGGCAGCATGCTTGATAATAGAGCTATTAGAAACATCAGAATTATAAACTTAGAAAATGACATTTATAAAGGAAGCATGTATAATGAAAATATACATAGGAAAGAAGGTAAGATTATGGATCAAAAATTGATGGATGCTATTACAGAAAAAACAAAGGAGCTTAGAGATGCAGTAACCTGCAGTGCAGAAGCAAAGGCAGCGGCGCAGGCATGGCTGGATGCGGTAGGAACCCAGCAAATCGAGTCAATGACACAGGCATATCTCAAAGAACTGGAGGAGGATATCGTTGCAATCGATGATTTGATAGCACTGGCCGAATCAGAGCAGGGAAAACAGATATTCGGTGAAGAAAAGGCTTCCCAGGTGGCGGAGCATGCAAGAAAAATCAAGCAGGAGGGAGCGGTTTATTGCGACTGTCCGGCGTGTGCAGCAGCGGCCTGTATTCTGGAAAAAAAGGAAGAGCTTCTTGAAGCTGTGAAAAGTTAAGAAGGAGCAGCTGGTCGATTCGTCTGTAACCCATAAGGATAGCAGGAAAAAAGGTTTCTGATTTCTATTGAGATAATGCAATAGAGCTGAAGCCTTTTTTATGCATAGATGTTTTGGTTTTACATGCTCTTTCGTGCATGCTGCGTATGTAACATAATGAATTATGAAATGGATGAATAAAAAAAAACAATAAAAAGCTGTCACAGGAAAAGGTATTTCCCGTCAAATAAGGTGTAGGAAAAATAAGGAGGATGTATGGAAAAATTTATTATAACCTGTATGATGGGAATTGTAATTGGAGCTGTCGATATTCTGCCAATGGTGAAAATGAAGCTGGATAAGTATTCGATAGCATCGGCGTTTGTATTTTATTTTACCTTGCCATTTATCATATTGAATACGGAGCTGTTCCATATGGTATGGTGGATAAAGGGAGGACTGCTTGGTGGAATACTTGCTCTTCCCATGATTATCATCGTATCCAAGGAGGATAAGAAATCTGGACTCCCCATGCTGATCATGTCAACCATGCTGGGAGAGGTTATCTCAATTCTGGCATATCTTTTCTCATGGTAGATGTAGTTGCTGTATAAAAAATCCCGGGCTGCTGTCAAAATGCACAGTGTCCGGGATTTTTAATAGCAAGGCTAAGGCTTTGGCGTGCTACTGCACCTGTAGTACACTGAAGACACCAGCCGGAGAGTTGGCAAGCAGGGAAGAGGTGTAAAGAAAGGACACCTGGACATCTGCGCTGATCAGTGTATTTACAAGAAATGTTCCGCTGACACTTACTGTCGGTGCAGTTAATGTGGCATTTGCACTTGTCGCAAAGCCTGTTTGGGAAACACCGTTAAGCTGTGGTATAACACTGATTGCTCCTGCTACTGTTACTGATGCTTTTACGAGAAAGGAAACCTGATAGACATGTCCAGCGGTAAGATTGATTGCGGTTGTGCTTGCTGCTGAAATCGTTGTTCCATTGATAAAGGCGGTGGAAAACGTGATGAGAGAATTGCTGGCTATGGATGATGCGTTGACAGGAAACTGTCCATTCTGCGCTGTTGCTGTCGCTCCCGTGCTGCCGGTTGCCCCTGTTGGCCCGGTTATTCCGTTTGCTCCGGTTACACCGATATTGCCTTGTGGCCCGGTTGCACCAGTGGCTCCGTTCATACCTGTTGGACCAGTATTTCCAGTAGATCCTGTCGCTCCTGTTGCCCCTGCTGGACCTATGCTTCCATTGGCACCGGTATTTCCAGTTGCACCTGTTGCCCCCTGCACGCCGGTAAGTCCGGTCGCTCCCGTGCTGCCGGTTGCTCCAGTTGGTCCTGTGATACCGTTTGCCCCTGTGCTGCCGGTGGCTCCGGTAGGTCCTGTTGCACCATCAGCACCAGTTGCACCGCTAGCACCGGTCGCTCCGGTTATTCCATCTGCTCCAGTTACACCAGTTGGACCGATTGGCCCTGTTGCTCCCTGTATACCGTCAGCGCCAGTATTTCCGGTTGCCCCCGTCGCCCCAGTATTCCCATCACTGCCGGTAGCGCCGGTATTCCCTGTAGGACCGGTATCACCGGTTGCCCCTGTCGCTCCGGTATTGCCAGCAGCACCTGTTGGTCCTGCTTCTCCATTTTGTCCCGTAGGTCCAGTTGCGCCTGTTCCGCCAATAGCTCCTGTAGGACCAGTATTACCGGTTGCCCCTGTGGGACCACTAACACCGTCAGCCCCTGTCGCGCCTGTCGCCCCGGTATTGCCAGCAGCACCTGTTACCCCAGTTGCACCTGTTACGCCATCACTTCCTGTCGGTCCTGTGCTTCCTGTCGCGCCTGTGGGGCCGCTTGCCCCTGGTAAGCCAGGCTCTCCGCTTGCTCCGGTAGGCCCCGTTGCTCCATTCTCTCCCGTGGCTCCTGTCGCTCCCTGTATGCCAGTATTTCCATCTGCTCCAGTTGGTCCAGTATTCCCTCTAGAGCCTGTCGGTCCTGTTATCCCGTTCGCGCCTGTTGGTCCTGTCGCACCGCTGATTCCTGTCGCTCCTGTTAAACCTGTTGCTCCGGTTGAGCCTTTCGGTCCTGTTTCTCCAGTTGCTCCATTCGCTCCTGTTGCACCTCTAGCTCCGGTAGGCCCTGTACTCCCGTTCGCACCGGTTGGTCCCGTCGCACCACTGATCCCGGTTGCTCCGTTTGCGCCAGTGCTTCCTGTAATGCCTCGCGGCCCTGTCGGTCCTGTGGGGCCTGTTGGCCCGGTTGGTCCTGTAATACCTGTTTCCTCTAGCATAGTTATCGGCATGCTGTTCACCTCCAGTCTATCTTATGTAGCTTTGCTTGAGTATCATAGGTATTCTGCTAGGTAAAGCGAAGGATTCCGCATGCTTAAAGCTGATTAAATTTGATTCTGTTATAAAGGGAAGCTCTTGTAATTACGTAAATAGCTTCAAGGTTGATGGCTCTGTGCCTTGCTGTAAGCAGGAGATGGACACAAAGACTTTATAAAGATGAAAAGAGAAGATCTCCTTCTCTTCTTTACAGTATGTATGGCATAGGTTCTTACTTTTCGTATGTGAAAACAATCACCTTGTTTATTCACAACAGGATTTTCTTAGGTAGCGTGCAGTAATCGTATCTGCATGTTCAAGCATCTGCTTTGGAGTTCCTGTGAATACGACCTCTCCACCTGCTGTACCGCCATCCGGCCCGATATCTATAATATAATCGGCCTGCTTCATCACATCCAGATTATGCTCGATGATAATAACTGTATTCCCTCGCTCTACAAAGCCTTCCAGCAGCTTCATGATGCTTTTGATATCTGATGCGTGAAGACCAGTGGTCGGCTCATCCAGTATAAAGATATTTCCTTTATTTTTGAGATGCTTTGCAAGCTTGATTCGCTGACGCTCGCCACCGGAAAGGGTTGAAAGAGGTTGTCCAAGAGATAGATAGGATAAGCCAACCTCATGCAGGGTACGTAATTTTCTATATATCTTTGGCTGCTCATTGAAGAATTCCAAGGCATCTTCTACAGTTAATTCCATAATATCGGCTATAGTATGACCACGATATTCATAAGATAATGCCTCCTCACTATAGCGCTTTCCTTCACACAGTTCACATACGGTTGTTACAGGATCCATAAAAACAAGCTCTGTGACCACAATTCCCTTTCCGTGGCAATGCGGACATGCGCCTTTGCTATTGAAGGAAAACATTCCGGCATCTATTTCATGCACGCTTGCCAGCAGCTTTCTGATATCATTACTGAAATCAAGAAAGGTTGCAGGTGTGGACCGACCGGTTGCAGTTATTGGCGTCTGATCCACAAGGACGACACGCTCTTCATATTGCTTTGCAAAAACATCGCGGATAAGGGAGCTTTTTCCGGAACCTGCCACACCGCTTACCACTGTAAGAATATGCAATGGTATATCCACGGATACATGCTTCAGGTTGTGCAGGGTTGCATCCGTTATGGAAAGATATTCGGTTGGAATTCTCGGCTGTTGTTTTATGCTGATTTGTTCACGCATTGCGTTTCCGGTGAGTGTATCCGAACATAAAAGCTGCTCATAGCTTCCCTGAAACATAATTTGTCCGCCATTTCTGCCTGCCAGTGGACCTACATCAATTACTTCATCTGCTATACTGATAACATCCTTATCATGCTCTACGACCAGAACAGTATTTCCCCTATCTCTTAGCTTGCGAAGCAGATTCGTCATTCTGTATACATCTCTTGGATGCATGCCTGTGCTCGGTTCATCAAATATATAGGTAAGACCTGTTAGGGAGCTTCCCATATAACGCACCAGCTTCAGTCTTTGTGCTTCTCCTCCTGAGAGTGTAGAGGATTCGCGGTTCATGCTTAGATACGGGAGTCCGATATCAATCATGCGGGTCAGAGATGCAGTTAGAGTCTCTATGATAGTGACTGCTCTTGCATCCTTGATTTCCCTGAGAATATCCCGTAATTTAAGAAATTCCATATCACAAAGATCGGCTATTGAATAGCCGTTGATTTTACAGGCCAGAGCATGCTCGTTTAAACGTTTACCGTGACATAGTGGACATTCTCTTTCCTGAATCATCTCTTCTAACCGCTTTTTTGAAACCTCAGAGGAACTCATATGATCACGATTGATAAGAAGACGTGAGAAATGATTGTGAATACCTTCAATGCGCTTATTCAGCCGTTTATCTCCACGGTTGTACGCACCGTATAAAAGAAGATTATATTCCCGCTCGCTATAATTTTTAAGCGGTTTTTCAAGATCAAATAAACCGGATTCTGTGTACTGGCGATAATACCAGTTTCCAGGATGGAAGGCAGGGAGATCGACCATTCCCTCCTTCCAGGATTTTTCGGGATCCAGAGCTTTGCTTATATCCAGTTCGATAACTTTGCCAAGTCCTGAGCATTCCGGGCACATACCACTTGGATCATTAAAGGAAAAACTGGAGGCACTACCGATATAGGGGGAGCCTATCCGGGAAAATAACAGTCGCATAGCAGAGTACAGATCACTGATAGTACCGACTGTTGATCTGGCATTTCCCTGCAGTCTGCTCTGGTCAATAATGACGGAAGCGCTCAAATGATCAATGTGATCCACTTTTGGTTTTTCGTATTTTGGAAGGCGCCCGCGAATGAAAGCGGTATAGGTTTCGTTCATCTGGCGTTGACTCTCTGCGGCTATCGTATCAAATACAATACTGGATTTTCCAGAACCGGAAACTCCGGTGAATACGACAATTTTATCTTTGGGTATGGTAAGAGATACATGCTTCAGGTTATTTTGGTGCAGTCCTTGAATCACAATGCTGTTATGTTTTGCCATTTTTAACTCCTTTGCTATTTCCATGACAGAAATATATGTCATAAATCATTATAAAGTCTCCCCTAATGGTAGAGTCAATAGGAGTTTTACAGTTTTTTTGATGCAGGTATCAACGAAAGCCATGGGATAGCATTACTGTGCTTTCTTTTGATTGAAAGACGTTATGATCGACTGCTTGACGCACGTTGATGCTCATTGTTTCAACATATTGCATTCGCATGACTGCTTTCTGATATGAAAATAACTATGATATTGGTAGATAGCAACATTTCATTTATATGGTGCTGTCTATTTTCTATAAGGATACTTCAATGTCCTGCATAATCGGTAATGCTTACAGAGGCAAATAAAACTGAAAATGTTTTTTACAGAAGATTCATTGACTTTGTGAAAACGCTATCTTACAATAGGTATTGAAGTAAATTGCCATAGAAAAAGGAAGGTGATAACATGGCAAAGATTTTAATTAGCCCTGGGAAATATGTGCAGGGTGCTGGTGAAATAAAAAAACTGGGAGCATACGCAGAAGGGTATGGAACAAAGGCACTAATCTTAATCAGTGAGGGTGGATATCGCAGAATTGGGAAAGATATTGAAAGCAGCTTTGCTGGTACTGGCTGCACGTTTGTTTTTGATTATTTTCATGGAGAGTGTTCAAAGAATGAAATAGAGCGATTACGTGGAGTAATGAAGAAAAACACATGTGATCTTGTAATTGGCGTTGGTGGAGGAAAAATTTTTGATACTGCCAAGGCGGTTGCATATTACGAGAAAACTGCTGTTTTGATTTGTCCAACCATAGCATCAACGGATGCTCCATGTAGTGCACTTTCTGTTATTTATACAGATGAGGGGGTTTTTGAGGAATATCTCTTTTTACCCGCTAATCCGAATCTGGTGTTGATGGATACAGATATTATTGCAAAGTCTCCTGTAAGGCTTACCGTAGCTGGAATGGGGGATGCACTTGCAACATATTTTGAAGCTCGAGCATGTGAGCAAAGCGATGCGGTGAGCTGCGCAGGTGGTAAGGTCACCGGAGCTGCAATGGCACTTGCAAAGCTGTGCTTTGAAACATTGATGGAGGAAGGTGTAAAGGCAAAGCTTGCCTTGGAGGCAGGTGTGTGTACACCTGCGGTTGAAAAGATTATAGAGGCCAATACACTGCTCAGTGGCATCGGTTTCGAGAGTGCTGGTCTTGCAGGTGCTCATGCGATTCATAATGGACTGACCGTATTGGAAGAATGCCACCACATGTATCATGGCGAAAAGGTGGCGTTTGGTACCATCGCACAACTTGTTTTAGAAAATGTTGAAGCTTCTGATCTGCAGGAGATCATTGAATTCTGTATTGAACTTGGATTACCGGTCACTCTGGAGGAACTCGGCGCTGCTAAAATCACAAAAGAGAAAATTATGGCTGTTGCAGAGGCGGCATGTGCGGAAAATGATACACTGCATAACATGCCGTTTGAGGTTACTCCTGATAAGGTATATGCAGCTATTATGGCAGCAGATGCATATGGACATTACTTCCTAGACGAAAGCTGATATACACCGTTTGGAAGCGGGAGTGAGATAATGGTATATAGAAAACAGATAGAACGGTTATTGATGCTAGATATGATCATGCCATTCTGTCTGTTTTTGATTTTTTGCATTTTCAGAATTTAACGCTCTTGGAATAAATACAGTTGAAGCAGATCACTGATTGTTTTCAGCGTATAACGTTCCTCCCCGCTTGCATTCCGGAATCCATGGCAGTCCTCAAAGCAGATAAGTCCATGAAGCGTAGAATGCTGCATCATAATGCAAACAACGCAGGCTATGGTCATACGGTTCATAAACCAGGCAAGGAGCTCTGGATCACTTATATTTTTGATGTTTGTGAAGGTACAGATTTTCTTGCCGTTATCCAGATTGCTGATAAATTTATCGGCAATCAGTAGCTCTGTATCATCGATATTATACATAGGATCACTATACCATGCTTTGCTGACATACAGGCTGCCTTCCTCGTTCTGGTAAAGTGTAATGCGATCACAATCAAAAATCTTGCCGATCAACTCCAGAATTTCGGTTATCGCCTGCTCCCGATTTTGGTTCTCCAACAGAATCCGCATAACATATTCAATGATATGATCATGAAAGCTCTTCTGCATATATTTTTGTGGATTGGCGGCATATGCTTTTTTGACACCCTCGCCCTGATAGATTTGAAATTGGTTTTTGCCATTTTTCTTAGATTGGTACATAGCGATATCGGCATGCTCCAGCAGGGTTTCAAAATCATTACCATCATCAGGATAAAAGCTGATACCGATACTGCAGTTGATTTGATAGCCAAGCTCTGAACGTAGACTTTCACCAAAAATATCCTGAATCAGCTCCACCTTATTTATAGCAATTTGCCGATCTGGTATATTCATTAAGCAGATTACAAATTCATCTCCGCCAATTCTTGCAGTAAGATCATTTTTACGGATAATAGAGGATATCTCGACACCTACCCGTATTAGGGCTTCATCACCCTTTGCATGACCATATACATCATTGATCATTTTAAAATCATCAACATCAATTAGAATAAAGGCAAAGGGAGCGTCATTAACAGCAATGTAATTTTCTATACGTCGAATGCACTCTCTACGATTGAATAAGCCAGTCAGAGGATCCAAGGCTGCCTCCTCTCTCGATTTTAAAAGCTCCTGCTTTTGATCGTGAATATCAGTAATTACACCGATTATTTTGATAATATTGTTTTTATCATCACGCAAACCGGTCGCCTGTGCATACACCCAGCGATAGCCCTTATTCCTGTACTTCAGACGATATTCACAGGACATTTCCTCCTTTCCATGCAAAATGGATTGGAATCCGTTACGAAGAGGAAGAATATCGTCTTTATGGATAATATTAGAGGCAAACATGGAGTCAGGAAAGCCTTTGACAGGGATTTTATAGCCGTATTTCTTTTCTAGATTATCTGAGTAATAAATTTCATTTGTCTTACAATCATACTCAAATACAACATCCTGTGTCTGGGAAAGAATAAATTGAAGGCGCTTTTCGCTTATGAGCAGGGCTTCCTGTATTTTCTTGCTCTCAGTTATATCATGAAAAATACAGTGGAAGTATGGTTCGTTGCATTCGTTCTTGTTTAGTTGAGCACTGATCCAAATCCATTTGAGTATACCATCTTTACATTTTAAGCGATTTTCGTACATAAAGACACCGTCTTTTTGTACCTGGCGTCCTATTTCTTCTAGAATTTTGCTTCGCTCCTCTTCATGAATAGCATAGAATAACTGATTCTGATAAATGTCTGAGAATTCTTTCTGTGTATACCCCAAAAAACGATAGAGAGATTGATCTGCTCGGATGAGTGTAAACGTTTCATTGCATTGACAATCAAATACACCTCCGGTAATCATTTCAGCGTCCTTATACATCATAATCGCTTCCTTTACATTTTTGTTAAGTTAAGTATACTTTATTATAACATTTGTAGTATTCATTTTGCGTTTTTCAAAAAATTATTTGAAAAAAAGAAGAAAAGAATGGTAAAATTCAGAGCACAATAATGATAAGAATATTATTCTGATTGGATTTTCTTTGAGAAGCAATCTATTGAAAACTCACTCTTCCTGTATATAATTATCTTTTATAAGGGCATACTCCTGATACAGAAGCTCTTATGATATGCTTATACAAAGGAGACGAGATACTATGAGAAATGTAGCATTATTTATTGCAATGAGCCTTGATGGTTATATCGCGAAAAAGGACGGTTCTGTTGACTGGCTGCAGGGGCAGGAAACCGGACAAAATGATATGGTGTCCTATCAAAAATTCATACAGGATATTGATACCGTGATTATGGGCTGGAATACTTATCATCAGATAGCAACAGAGCTTTCTTCGGATCACTGGTTTTATGAACATCTGGATAGCTATATATTTACACATCGAAAATTAGCCGGTAAGGAAAATATTCATTTCATCCAGGGAGATATATGTGAAAGTATCCTGCATATGAAAAGGCAGGAGGGTAAAGGTATTTGGATATGCGGTGGCGCAGATATTATTCAGCCCTTAATTGAACGTGATATCATTGATACTTATCATATCTCCGTAATACCGATTATTTTAGGAAATGGAATTTCTTTATTTCAAGGGCGCAAAGCATCCTTGAAATTAAAGCTCATGGCTTCTGAATCATATAACGGTATTACAGATTTAATATATAAACGCAGATAAAGCAGATGGGCACCGCCTGCTGCAGCGGTGAAGGATTTTGAATTTATGCGATATCAGAGCGGCTATACAGAACCTTTCCAATAATTTTTACAGGTAGATTTTTCACTTCCTCCTGCGTAAAGTAGCGGGCAGGTACCGCTGGATTAGCTGCCTCCAAAATAAGGAAGGGTTCTTTTTTTATAATTCGTTTTATAGTTACCTCAGTATTTCCAATCAGGATAACAGCGATTGTACCACTCTTTGCGTCATCACACTGCTTTACATAGATAAGATCCTGGTCATGTATATGCGCGCCTGTCATAGAGTCTCCGCAGACACGAAGAAAATAATCACCGCGATAATAATCGCTTTTTGATACCTCCTCATAGCCTGCAAAATTTTCTTCTGCAAATAATCCATATCCGGCCTTTGCTGTTCCAAGCAGCGGCTTTTCAAACCTATCAGAATCTTTTAATAGAGATTCTACATCTGTACCCAGCAGATAGGATAGCTTTTCGATAACAGCTGGCTTCATGACCTTTGTTTCGCCCTTCATCCACCGTGAAACAGTCGATTTGTTGACTCCAACCTGTTCTGCAATATAGTCGTTTGTAACGCTCATCCGACGCTTATATTCATTTAATAAATCCTTTAGCTGCATAATAGCTCACCTCTTTTTAACATTATAAATCAGATTTGCAAAAGTTGCAACAATTTTCACTTCGATTTGTAATATCAATTATTTTTTATAAAAAAGTTGCATTTGATATTGATAAATGCAACATACGGTAGTATAATCGCAAGTAAAGAAGAGGTGGCGATATGATGAAGACTTATCTTTGCATTGATTTAAAAACATTTTTTGCTTCTGTTGAATGTGTGGAGCGAGAGCTTGATCCGTTTGCTGCAAATCTGGTTGTCGCCGACCCTTCCAGAGGTAGAGGTGCACTCTGTCTGGCGGTATCACCCAAAATGAAAGCACAGGGAGTTCATAACCGCTGCAGGATTTTTGAAATCCCGGATAACATCTCCTATATCACCGCCATGCCGCGGATGAATTTATATATGCAGTATTCCGCTGATATTTACGGCATATACCTAAAGTATATATCCAGTGAGGATATTCATGTGTACTCCATAGATGAAGCATTTCTGGATGTTAGCGAATATCTGCAAATGTATAATGTCAGTGCAAAGGAGCTCGCTCGGATGATATTGCAGGATATCTATGCCACAACAGGTATCACGGCAACCGCAGGTATCGGTACAAATCTTTATCTTGCTAAAATCGCATTGGATATCACCGCTAAGCATACCACGGATAATATGGGGATACTTGACGAGAAATTGTATCGGGAGACGCTTTGGCATCACAAGCCTGTAACTGACTTTTGGCAGGTTGGCCGTGGAATTTCTAAGCGGCTGGAAAAATATAGTGTATGTGATATGTATGATATCGCCCATCTGGATGAACGAATTCTCTATCGGGAATTTGGTGTGAACGCGGAATATCTGATTGATCATGCGTGGGGCAGAGAGCCGACAACCATCAGAGAAATCAAGGCATATAAGTCAAAAAGCAACTCATTGTCAAACAGTCAAATTTTATTTGAGGATTACAATTATGAAGAGGCTCTGCTCGTATTGAAGGAGATGGTTGAGCTAAATGTACAGAGTCTTGTGGAATCTCATCGTGTAACTGATCATATCGGTCTGTATGTTGGATATTCAGCGAGTGGTGTAAAGGCGACCGGAGGATCCAGAAAGCTTTCCAATGTGACCAATTCATATGCTTATCTGCGCAAAGCCTTCATTGAGCTGTATACGGAAACAGTAAATCGGCAGGAGCTTGTGCATATGCTATCTATCAGCTTTGGCAACGTAGTCGATGAAATGTATGAGACATATGATTTATTCACAGATTATAATGCTCTGGAGAAAGAGAAGAAGCTGCAGCTGGCTTTGCTTGATATAAAACACAAATTTGGAAAGAATGCTGTGATAAAGGGGATGAATCTATTGAATAAGGCAACGACAATTTCTCGTAATAAGCTTGTAGGTGGTCACAATGCAGAATGAACAGAATCACGCAAATCGCGCTAAATTATTTTTGCCCTTTGATTCCCTGAAAGGCTTTCGGGACTATCTGAAATGCAAGGAACGTGTTGTAGTTGACAGAAAACAGCTTTCTTCAGATGCCTGTGAAGAACTAAATCGGAAGCTGCAGAAAATTCAAAAGGGCCAGATGGTCAAAATTATCTATTATGATCAGCAGGACTATGTTGAGCTGGAGGGGATGGTGTCTAGGTTTGATCCTGAATATTTGCACATCATTCAGATAGTGGATAAAGTGATTCACATACGTGATATAATTGAAATCGATACGGAAGATTTAAAAAATCTTTATAAGAAATAGGAAGATGCAAGTCTTTTCTCTTGGATAGAAAAAACAGCCGTCCTGCAGTTTCTTAAATTGATGCTTTATATTGAGAATTCTGTTTATAAATTCTTATGAGCAGATTGGTCTAAATATAGGAAATCTCTGGTTGAGGTGTCAGATAATACCACAGCAGACATATATCTTTTGACAGATTACGTGAATAACAATGAGTATACGTAGAATGCATACGAAGCTATTGCCGAGCTTTTGTTCACTTCGTTTATTAAGCAGGAAAGAACGAAAAAGCTACACGAAAAATTTTGAAATCTGCCTGTATGCATCATATGAAATCAGGAACAAAGCTGGATTGTATATATGCTATCATTCATTATCACTCCACATGCTTTTACATAACAGAAATCAGGAACAAATGCTTTTCTCATAAAATCATTTGTTGACAGGTTAATGGTATGTTAAGATAGGGATGAAGAAAGCACTAAGGAGGATGATTGGGTGAAAGAAGAAATGAGTCTGCATGAGTGGATTTATAATTATATCGAGGAAGCAATCCGCTTTGGGATATTCCGCCAGGGAGAAAAACTCCCAACGATTTCACAGTTTGCTGAACGCTTCCAGGTTTCCAGGCGTCCTGTTATACATGCTTTTAAGCTATTGGAGGAGAATCATTACATAGAGATGTCACGTGGAAGGCATTCACGACTTACACTGGGGCTTGATGAAGCAGAATGCAGAGAGAATTGTATCCAGTTTTTTCTGGCAAGAAAGGATGCTGTACAGGACTTGTGTGAGATACGTGATATTTTGCTTCCTGATTTGCTTACACAAGCCTTGTGTTTGCTTACAGAAGAGCAATATGCTGCAATCCATGAGAGCATTGATCATATGCAGGGAGAGCGTACAGTAGTCGCATTTGTGGAAAAGGTGCTGTCTGTATTCGGAAATCCTCTGGTTTGCAGTCTTTATATGGAGGTCGCTATATTTGGAAGACTGTCTTTTTATGAAAATATAAAGGACTCAATGGTGCTTCAAGGAACTCATGCGCACAGCGATCTTGCGAAGACACATGCTTTTGTTGATGCAGTGTTTCAGAAGCAGCTGACATATCCGGATATATATGAAATAACAAAAAAATACTTTGCGGATGATTCCAGAAAAACTCAGGAACGCTACGCAAAGCTTCCACTGCGGGAACCGAAGCAAAAGGTAAGCTTCCGCTGGAATATTTATCGCGGACGGCCACGGCAGATTTATAACGTGGCAAGCAGTTTACTCAAAGATATCATCTATCAGAAATATCCGGTAGAAAGTCGTCTTCCGCGCGTTTTGGATCTTTGTGAAATCTATCAGGTGAGTGAGCCAACCCTGCGTAGAGCCATGTCAATTCTTCAGGCAACTGGTGTCATAGAACCTATTGGCGGCAAGGGAATGAAAGTGATTCGATGTGATGAAAACAGAATTTGCGACATGCTGGAAGACAACGGTGTGAGAGAGCGGGTGATTGAAGGCATGCAGTGTCTTCAGATTCTGCAGATGACTTGTCAGACGTTCACATCTATTTCCTTTACCAGTATGGTGCAACGCTTTGAACAGATCAAACAATCACTATCCGATATAGAAATCACCAGTATAAATTGGGTAAGGCTAATTTGTGAGTATTGTGACTCCATCATGGATGTAAATGAGCAGGAAAGCCTAAAGAGCATTTTTGAGGAATTAAAACAGCATATTCTATGGATATATCCATTTATTTGTCATTTGGATAAGGAGCGATATTCGTCATTATTTTTCCATGCCCTTGATGTGCTTCAATATGCAATGAAATCACAGGATGAGCGATTATATGTGAATGAAATGAAATATCTGTTTTATCTGGTGCTTGAAGAGCTTCGCAGTCAGTTGGAGAATGCAGGAGTAAAGGAAGCAAAGGATTTGAAAATGATTTCATTTAGAATGAATATATGAATCCATTATCCAAAGCAGAGGCTTTATAACTTTTAAAGGCGAAGAAGTCGGATAAGGACAGACGACATGCACGCAGAAAAAGACTGTTTGCAGATCACATATCACATTCAATCAATGTGGCGCTAGCAGTCTTTTAGTATTTAGCGAAAATTTTAACACTGCATGTACGAAATTCGTTTTCTAAGGCTTTGCCAAAAGAAATTTTTGCAGCTGTGGGGGTGAATCAGATGCTCCGTGCAGTTTCATAACCATCATGAATTGCATCTTTAATGGTTCCTGTATGATTTGCATCGCCTATCATGTGATAGGTCATACCACACTCCTCTAACAGAAGCTTCAAACTTGGATCACTGTGATAGCCGACTGCAAAGATAAGCGTATCAGCATCTTTGATACATTCGGTTTTACCATCCTTTGTATAATAGATGTTATCCTCTTCGACCTTTTCTACCATGGCATTACAAATCAGATTCACATGCTTTTTCAGCATACGCTGTACAAGCAGGCTACGGCCAGGACCGGACTCTGTTGCCATGATATCCTTTGTCATTTCCAAGACGGTTATCGTCCGATCTCTAGGATAACGGTCATATACAAGTGGAGCAAGATAGTCCGCAGTTTCGCAGCCTACCGAACCGCCTCCCAAAATGACAATATTTTTACCTGGGAATGCTTTTCCTGCCAGAATATCATCTGCTGTGGTCCATTGCTTAAATCCGGTAAAGGCTTTTATTACAGATGGAACGGCACCATTGCAGGCAATAACCTCATACTCAGCAAATTCTTTTTGCAGCATCGCTTTATCGACTTTGCAGTTCAGGCGTACTTCAACACCTGCCTGCATAAGTCGACGTGTCATATATTTAATGACTCTGGTAAGATCCTGCTTGGCGATCGGAACTGCTGCTAGCTTCATCAGTCCTCCCAGCGTATCACTTTGTTCACATAGAATGACATGATGACCTTTTCTTTTCGCCACAAAAGCAGCCTCCATGCCAGCAGGACCTCCGCCGATCACCAGAATTTTTTTCTTAACCTCGGCAGGCTTGAGCGTGTCTTCATTTTCCAATTCAAAGGACGGATTTACCGTACAGGCTACCCTTTTGCCGAACATGATTCCATTCAGACAGCGCAGACAGCCAATGCATGGACGGATATCATCATCCTTTCCGCACTGTGCTTTATTGGCGAATTCAGGATCACACAGGTTGGCCCGACCAATCATGCAAATATCTGCCTTTCCATTTGCTATGAGTTCGTCTGCAATCCAAGGCTCTGTAATCCGTCCTACCGTTGCGACTGGAATGCTTACGTGCTTTTTTATTTCCTGTGATAGATGAGCATGCGCTCCAGGCTTTGTTCCTGCCGCAGGAATTGCGCTGCCACGCTTAATCGTTGTACCGCCGGATACATGCAGCATATCTGCGCCGTGTGCCTCCAACTGCTTGGAAACATAAATCATATCGTCGAGATTCAATCCGCCATCACTATATTCATCTCCCGAAATTCTCACATCGATAATGAAATCAGGACCGCATATAGTGCGAACCTGTTCAATAACCTCCAGTGTCAGCTTCAATCTTCCGTTGATATCTCCGCCATATTCATCACAGCGCTTATTGTAAAGCGGTGTCAGAAAACCGCCAAGAAGACCATGCGCATGTGCAGCATGAATTTCCACACCGTCGCCGCCTGCTTGCTTGACGCGATAGGCTGCTTCACCAAACTGTCGTATGATAACCTTTAGCTCTTCAACGGTAACAGGGCGGGGTGCTTCTTTCGCATAGGAAGGTCCAACATTAGAAGGGGCAATTAGACGTGGTGTACCTGGAATAGGGAATGCCATATAGGCTGGATGAAACAGCTGTGGAAGAATTTTCGCACCGTATTGATGTACTGCATCTGTAAGCTTCTTCCAACCGGGGATAAAGGAATCATCATGAATTGACATATCTCCGGGTAGATAGATGTAGGTAGGCTCCACGGTTGTCACCTCGGTGACAATCAAGCCGACACCTCCCTTGGCTCTGGCCTCATAATGCTTTACCAGCTCATCTGTAACATATCCCTTATCTGCCAGATTTGTAGAAATCGGAGGCATAAACAAGCGATTTTTTATGGTTGTATTCCCAACCTTAACTGGTGAAAATAAATGGTTATAGGTATTCATTTTAACATCTCCTTTACTGATATTTTATCACGAATCAGAAATGTAATCGCTGTCATGTGTTGATGATGTCCGGCATATTTTGTTGTGTTTTTACATTTTTGGGATGGGTAAGGAACAAAAAAAAGGAGCTGATGGAAAGCTATTTGCGAATAACCTCCAGGACAAGCTCCTCATCAGTCTGTGTTATTGTCGTTTTTGCCGTTAGCTCGTTATGAATTCGACATCGGATATGACCTTCATGCTGAGTGATTTTTATACCGTCATTTTCATATAATACCTCCTGCGTATCTGTTACCAGATGCTCCAGTAATTCTTTTTGTTCGTTATCAAGGGTCATACTCTGCTCTTTGTGATCCTCATTCATTTTTATATTATGCGTGAATTTTTTACGATAGTCACTTGGAACAATGCCATATAATTCACGAAAAGCAGCTGTATACGATTTGGAATTCGGCATGCCGCAGGCTGCAGCAATCTGCTCAATGGAATCCTTCCCCTCCAGCAAGTCTTCTAGGGAAGCTCGGATTCTGACATATGCCAGATATTTGACAAAGGAAATACCGGTATATTTTTTAAACAGCTTCGATGTGTAGGATACACTGAAGGACAGGGTTTTAGCGACATCCTCCAGGTGCAGCTCACTTGAATAATGGCGGTCAATGTATTGAATAGCCTTCATATAATTTTCATGATGGACAGATTGTAATGGGAGACGCTCTACCGGATACTGCTGATGATTGCTGGCAATGTAGACAAGCTCCATCATGATGGCATTCATCTGAAACATACTGCTTTCCCCCTGTAGCAGCATCCGGACCAGTTCACCTATTTTATTTCGCAGCCTGCAAAGCAGCCGGTAGTTTTTTGTTCGCGTACAGATCATGGATTCAAAGGCTTCCTCGACGTTCCCGCACATGCTGGAAGAGAACCGGGAGAAATCAATATGCAGAGTAAGAATAACGTTCTTATCACTGTTCATCTGTTTAATCATGTGAATATCATTGGGGGCAATCATAACCAGTTCATGTTCCTTTATACTTGCAGTAAAATGCTCTGTAACTGCTACATATGCTCCCTTCAGCACATATGAAATTTCTAAACTTGACTGTCTGGAGAAAACCTGCCGCTTAAAGCTGTTAATGCTCAAACTTAGTGGGTAACCGAATTTCTGTCCGGAAAAATCATAATAATGCTGCATGTTCTGCATACTGCCGCCTCCCTTGTATCTATCTCTATCTTAGTGTTTTTTTCATCGGGAAACAAGACCTATTAAATGTTTCCTTGTAAATATCGAGGAGGTAGCATTCATTGCTTGGCAGTTCTCACTGTGATGCATTTGCTAATGCGCGCTGTTTCTGCGATAATACATACAGATGTTGAAATTGAAGTAAATGATATTGGAGGAAGCTATATGATCAAGGAAATTGTGAAGGATACATTTTTGCTCAGCCGTCGTAGTGAAGCGGCCACGCTGCAGGATATGCAGACGGTTTTAGATCTGCAGGATACATTGCAGGCACATGCAGACCATTGTGTCGGAATGGCAGCGAATATGATTGGGGTTCTGAAACGTATTATCGTATTTCAGGATGGCGGAAGCTATGTCACAATGCTGAATCCTGTGATAATGAAAACAGGTGATAAGCGCTATACAGCTGAGGAAGGCTGTTTATGCCATAGTACACAGAAAAAAGCTTTGCGGTATGAAAAAATCAAAGTATCCTATATGGATTGCAGTGGAAAAAAGAAAATTAAAACCTATGAGGGCTTTTGTGCGCAGATTATTCAGCATGAGCTGGATCATTGTGACGGCATTCTGATTTGATAAATAGGAAAGGCTATTGTATATTTGCAAAGCCAACCATCGACATTGCGTTATTGTGTCTGTTTAAGCCTATGGTTCCTTTGTAAGCGCTGAATAGCCTTATACTCACACCCGATCAGGGAGCATAAAGAGACAAAGTCGTTAGGAGCTCAGCCTCGTGTTACAAGGCATCGGATCTTTTTTTGTTTCACCTAGGGTCTGCCTTTCACTCGCGTAAGAATACGTCCTATCGTTTTGGGTTTCTATAAAAGATTACATTTGCGATATGGTGACGGATACAAAAAAAGTGTGTATAATGAAGATAACCCAATAAAGAAGGATGATAGTATGAATCATAAAGCTGATGCACAGAAGTTTTGCCATCTACTCTGGCACCAATATCTGGAAGAGCGCACCTACGAGGTGGCTGGTGGATATTTCAGCCCGCAGATCAGCGTGATCGGAACTGGTAAACATGAGGTTTCACACTCTTTACAGGAATTTGCTGTATTACTGGAGAAAGAAGAAAGCCAGTGGAACGGCACCTTTGTTATCGAGGAGGAAGGATACCAAACCAGACAGCTGAGTGATGATGTTTATTTGGTATATGGTGAACTGGACGTAAGTGAGGATGCGAGAGATCGAATCAATTATGAGCTGCACTTTCGCTTTACGATTATTTTACAATTTACGCCGTCTGGCTGGGAACTGCTTCATGTACACCAGTCTGTGCCGGATATCAATCAAAGCAGTGATGAATTTTTTCCGAAGCGTCTGATTGAACAGAGCAATGAGCAGCTGCGTGAAAAAATCGCACAGAAAACAAGAGAGCTGCAGGAAAGCAACAAGGCAGTCCTCTATTACTCTCATCATGATTATTTAACAAAGCTTACGAATCGCTATTATTGTGAAAAGCAGATTGAAGAACAGCTGCGAAGCGGAAAGCAGGGGACAATCCTCATGATGGATGTTGATCACTTCAAATCTTATAATGACACGTATGGACATCCGGTAGGAGACAGGATTCTGATTGCGCTTGCACAGGCTTTGCAGAAAACCTTTCCAAACGATATCGTATCAAGAATCGGCGGGGATGAATTTCTCATTTATTGTTCCCGGCATTTGGACAACACGATGCTGGAACACATTCTTGCACAATTCCGTGAGTATTGGGAGGCTGGACAAAAACAGTTTTCCTTTACACACCGCATCACGCTCAGTATCGGTGTCACTTATTTTCCAGAGCACGGACGTACCTATCAACAGCTGTTTCAGAAGGTGGACACCTCCATGTATAACTCCAAGAAGGGGATGCACAGATACCGGATATACGCTGATGAGGAATAGAGAATATCGCATCTCTTAAACTGGGGATGCTTTTTTTACCTTATCATAGGCTAAGGCTGCAGGACGCATGACAACAATGGGAAGAATGAAAGCAGTATTTACTATAGACAGAAGAACGCTATGCCTTTATAATTAAGAGCGAATGAATGAAAAAAAAGCATAACAGGTGTATGAAAATTACCGAACAAGGAATGGAAGCGAACATCTTCAGCTGCCCCAGCAACCGTGATATGGACGAAATTCAGATACCATTGTACCGATTTGGTATGAGAAGGTGAAGAGTAGGATGAAATTAAGCCGGGAGACTTGCCTGTTATGCAAACAGAGTTTTCTGCTGGGTGTGGAGAATATAGTTTTTTTATATGTTTTCTGCCCGCTATCGTTAAGAAAGTGAGGGTGAAAAAATGAGTGTTGAATATTGTGCATATCCTTTTCTGAAGGAAGAAAGCCGACTATGTGATTATGAGATAGCAACGGATCGTCTGGCATCCATGCTGTCTGTGGCAAGACACCACATTCGTCATATTCCGCAGGAGGATCTCCTTCAACTGATGGAAATGATCTATCACGCCAATGGATCCATACGGGGAGCGTGTGCCATAGGGGAGCCTGAGCTGAATAAGCTGAATGTCTTCTATGCCCGCTACAGTATTCCGATGGATCGTTTTGTCCTGCCCGACGGCTGTATCGGTGCGAGTCATCTGCATGTGCTGCGTGCAGAAGTCAAGGCGGTTATCCGCATTATGCACCAGATTCAGTGTGAGGGAAAACCGGTGGAAGCCAACCTGTTTGATTTTATGAATCTGCTGTCCAATACCTTTTTTATGATGTGCCTGTATGAGAATGCACAGAACGGCACAAAGGAAAGGGAATTTATAAGCAGGTCCTATGTATGAAAGCAAGAGAGCTTTGCTTCATAGCCGTTATCGCTTCGATTGAAGCTGTCGTGTTTACATCATTTTCATTCATTCTATATTTGGAATGCATTACCTTTACCATTGTGGTATTTGCAATGACATTTCAAACAAGGCAGGCTGTTCTTGGGGCAGTGGTGTTTACCATACTCAATCTAAGTACCCAGGGGGTAGCGCCATGGTCGATGATGTATTGTCTGATTTATCCGCTGTACAGTCTATTCGTAGGCTGCAGCAGGAAATTCTTAAACAGACATTTCTTCGCACTGGTATTCACCTGTGGCTTTCTGTCATTTTTGACAGGTCAGCTGGTACAGCTGCCGTTTATGCTGATTTCGGGAAAAATAACAGCGATTTATATTCTTATGGGATTAAAGACCTCTCTTATTCAGGGCTTTATGTCCATGGCGCTTTGTGCCATCTGTTATAAACCGATAGCAGCTGTTTTAAACCATATGGAAAGGAGATTGCAAAATGGGAAAGCTATGTAAAATTTTATTGGTATCTGCCATGCTGCTTGTTGGCGGATGCTCTTCAAAGGAAAGTGAAAAGAAAGAGCCTGTAAATAACAATACGGAAAAAACAACGCTTAAAATCACGATTCAGGACGAGGTTAACAAAAAGGAACTATTCAGTGGGGATGTGAGTGTAGAGGGGAAAGTCGAAACACTTGCGGATTTTCTGGAAAAGGCGAAGGATTTGAATGTTGTAATGGAAGACGGGCAATATGGAAAAACCATTATGGCTATGAAGGGTGTGGAGACCAAGGACTTCAACAAGGGGCCATGGTGGCTGTATGAATCAGAAAACAACGAATCCTGCAAGGCTGCCGGAAGCTGTGATGCCGCAAGCAGTCTGAAAATAAAGGATGGGGATGCGTTCACCTTTACATATACAGCATCCTATTAAGTAGCTGCTTGCTTTTGCAAATGCAAAAAAGGCGGATGCTTCGCTTTTATAAATCGCCCTGTAAAAAAAGGCGGTATGTTGAAGGGCACTTCCAAGCATTTCTCAGACAGTGTCTAGTAACATGATGCATCGAAAAAAAAGCCGTATCCTTGGTCAGGAAAGAACGTTACAGGATGCGGCTTTTCATATGCGCATACACACGCAGATAAGTGAACGATTGCAGCTTCTGGAAGATATTGTGAAATTTCAGTCTGCGTTGATGAATACGTACGGTTTGGCGATGCTGGATTCCGGAATTAAGTGAAATGTAAGGAAGTCTTTGAAATGGCTCTGGTATAATGTGTGTGAATGATTGCCGCAAAATCCATTTATGAATAGCACAGTGCGGTATGATGAGCAGATGAAGTACGGGAGGAATTGAACATGAATATTTTGGTTGTGGATGATGAAAAGGAAATTGCAGAGCTTGTGGAGATTTACTTGAAAAATGAAAATTATAATGTGGATGTATGCTATACAGGTACGCAGGCGCTGCACAATATACGGACACACTCCTACGATCTGGCCATATTGGATGTGATGCTTCCGGATATGGATGGCTTTCACATCTGTAAGACCATACGCCTGCAATATACATGGCCCATTATCATGCTGACGGCGAAGGAGCAGGATATTGATAAAATCAACGGACTGATGATTGGAGCCGATGATTATATGACCAAGCCGTTTCAGCCGCTGGAGCTGATTGCACGAGTCAAGGCACAGCTGAGAAGATACAAGCGCTATAATGTACAGCAGAAGGCGCAGGAGCTGAGCTATTTGGGACTCACCATGAATCAGGAACAGCATATATGCAAATTAAATGAAAAAGAACTGAATCTTACACCGATTGAATTCCGTCTTCTCTGGTATCTGTGTGAGCGTCAGGGAAAGGTTGTGAGTGCTAAGGAGCTGTATACTGCGATATGGCAGGAGGAATATCTCTCATCCAGCAACAATACCCTGATGGTACATATCCGCCATATCCGTGAGAAGATGAAGGATCGCGGAGAACACCCGCGTTACATACAAAATGTCTGGGGTGTCGGGTATAAGCTGGGAGAAACACTATGAAACGCACCGCCTGGATTATCAGTATAGCAATCGCAGCGGTCGGCATCGTTTATCTTGCTGCGGACATGTTTGGAAATGGCATGCTGAGGGATTTTTTGTCAGAACAATTTTTCTATATGGATGAATATACCGATACAACCGGTATCCTGCATCAATATCTTTCTCCGAACTGGTACCGGATCAAGCAGCTGCTGTTTTTGCTGACGGCATTGACAGCTGTAATTTGTATTGTCTGTGTACGGACACAAAGCAATCGTATCGCTATGCGATACAAGGCAGAGCTGGAAAAAGCGATGGAAACGGCGCTGCATCAGTTTTTGGAGGATCGCGATTTTTATCTTCCGGAGGGTTTCGGCAATATCGAGGCACTTTTGCTGCAGATTCGTGCTAAGGAGCAGAAGCAACTGGCATTACTGGAGAAACAGACGCGGCAGAAACATGATTTAATATCATATCTGGCACATGATATGAAAACACCGCTAGCCTCAGTAATCGGATATTTGAACCTGTTAAATGATGTGAAGGATATTCCGGCAGTACAGCGGGATGCCTATATCCGCATTACCCTTGATAAGGCTGACAGACTGGAACAGCTGATTGATGAATTTTTTGATATAACGCGCTTTAACCTGCATGATATCGTCATATCCAGAGGAAAGATTGCACTGGATTTTCTATTGGAACAGCTGAAGGAACAGTTTTATCCGACACTGCTCGCACAGCATAAGGAGCTTCAGCTGGAGATTGCTGAAGGCTCTATTTGTTATGGAGATGCGGATAAGCTTGCCAGAGCGTTCAATAATGTATTGAAAAATGCTATTTCCTATAGCTATCCTGATACCGTGATACGGGTAGCTGTTAAGCAGGAGGAACAGCATATCCTGCTGGAATTCCACAATCAGGGAGATGAAATTCCGGCACAGAAGCTGGAAATGATATTTGAAAAATTCTTTCGGCTGGATCAGGCAAGGTCTACAGCATCCGGCGGCGCTGGTCTTGGTCTTGCTATCGCAAAGGAAATCATCGAAGCACACGGAGGCAGCATCTATGCGGACAGCAATGTGCAGGAAACTGTTTTTTATATAAAACTTCCAATTCCTGCAAAGGATACAGAGCTGCAAATACCATCTGCTGATGTGCCGCAGCAGGAGGCAACAACGGCGCAAGGCACACAGACGATTCCCGATAATTGACCCTCTGATTTTCAAAGCACCTACGGGTGTTTTTTTTTGCTTCTAAAAAGCTGTTGAACAAACGGTGTCCAGAGTAGAAGACTCTAAGGGCGGCAGTGCATTTATAAGGATTGAGCGTTCATGTAGGCAGTCTGCTTTCTGTTTGCATGTCAGACTGTTTAAAAATAGTTGTATTGCGAAGTGCAGCATGTGAAAGCACGCAGATGGTTATGGTCGCTTTGCACTGTCTTCTTTGCCATGGATTTGTTTGATTTTAACTGGCTGGAGCATTGCATGCATTTTTATGAGCGGTTTCCAACGTATGGTGTAAATGGCATCTATCAAGGTATTAAGTGATATTTAAGTAAGTGCTAAGTCTGTGTTTTCAACTATCCGTGCAATTCATGGTTCAATAGAGTCATGAAGGAGCTGATATGATGAAACGATTAAAAAAATTACTGCTGGCTGGTGTCCTGCTCACAGGTCTTATCTGCTATTTGCGGCCGATGATTTCTAAGGAGGATAAGGCGAATTCTCAGCCCAGACCCACAGCAGAGCAGCCTGTCCATATAAGCAAGGAATTATATAGTAAGAATTATATTCTCATCCGGCAAAGGGATAACAAGGTGATGCTGAAGGAAGGGGAAGATGAAGTGATTGCCCCGGCATCTCTGACAAAGCTTATGACGGTATATACGGCATTGCAGCATATCGATGACTTACAGAAAACCGTAAGCATTCCGGCTTCTATTTTCCCGAAGCTGGAAAAGGAGCAGGCATCAATGGCCGGTTTCTTACCGAATGAGGTGGTAACCTATGAGGATTTGATCTACGGAGCATTGCTGCCAAGTGGGGCGGATGCCTGTATGACTCTGGCCATAGCGCTGTATGGTAGCGAGGATGCGTTTGTTGCGGAGATGAATGCGCAGGCTGAAAAGCTACAGCTGGAGCATACCAGTTTTCTAAATTGTACAGGACTTGATGAGGCAGGACATGTGAGCAGCGTCCGTGATATTGCAGTAATACTGGATGAGGCTTTGAAGCTTCCTACGTTTGCAGAGGCCTTTCATGCCCTCAACTATGTTATGGCTCCCAGCAATATGCATCCCGAAGGCATGACAATCTATTCCACGATGCGGATGACCATGGATCAAAACGAGCTGCATGCGGATGATATCCTTGGGGGGAAAACCGGATATACGAAGGATGCCGGTCTATGTCTGGCCTCACAGGCGCGCATCAATCAAGAATCCTGGCTGTTTGTCAGTGCTCATGCGGCAGGCTCTGCGACTACAAAGCCCTACCACATTCTGGATGCAATCAACGTGTATGAAGCGCTTGCTGCATCTCACACATAAGTGGGATGCGGGAATTAACGCAGTATGGAGGTGGTTGTGTGATACAACATAAAACCTGTCCGGATACAGGTAGACAGACATACAGCTTATAATTGTGTTTGCCGGTGTCTGCTTCGCTTTATTGTTGGACATGATATTCTTTCTGCTTTGGCACAACCCAAGGGGAGGGACAGGACGGGAAAAAGCTGGTCAACTGCGATATACAACGTGTGTTGACTGCTTTTTTGTTTTTGTAACAATGTAAGCAAATACAGTCTTATTTGCTTTTCTGAATCAGCAGGCAAACGATGCCTTATTTGTTTTTCTGACGAAATCGGCATTCACTGCCATCTGCTGTCTAATGCCCATACAATGATAATAGGTATAGATGCTGTTTTTCCTTATCTTATAAAGGCTAATCAGAGGCAAGAAACAATAGGCTGTATAGGAAATTCACTGTGCCATTAAGAATAGCAATGGATAAAGTGAGGATACGCTTTGATGAGGTGCGGTTAGGACACATAGCCATAAGACACGAAGATTAAGGAGCCTTATAAAAACAGAAGATTGTTTCTTTTTCTCTATGAAAGCCTAAAGTGCAAGAGAGCCTGAAGTTAGGCTATCCATGTAAAAATGGGAGATTGCTCCCTTTTCTCTTTTTATGAAAGCCTAAAGTGTAAGAGAGCCTGAAGTTAAGTTAGCCATGTAAAAACAGAAGATTGTTTCTTTTTCTCTTTCTATGAAAGCCTAAGGTGCAAGAGAACGTGAAATCATATTAGCCATCTCTGCCCTGTTTTCATATCCGTGGTTTTCGGCTTTTATATGTGGCAGATTTTTTAGACTATTTTTTTTTGATAAACAGTATATAACAGTTGACAACAGTTATATACTGTTATATACTGTTTATGAACAGAGGAGGTATCTCATGAAAATTATTATCAACAATTCTTCCATGACTCCAATATATGAACAGGTCGTAGAACAAATAAAAGCTATGATCCTGAATGAGGAGTTGAAGGAAGGCGATATTCTGCCATCTGTTCGTTCTCTGTCAAAGGAGCTGAAAATATCCGCCCTTACGGTCAAGAAAGCGTACGATAATCTGGAAGCCGAGGGCTTTGCGGTTACTGTTCATGGCAAAGGCACCTATGTAGCCGGTTTGAACAAGGCACTGGTGATGGAGGAACATAAGAAGGAAATCGAAGCCGATTTGGACAAGGCCATTCAAAAAGGCAGAAGCTGCGGGATGGAGGACAGCGACCTGCTGGAACTGTTCCATCTGCTATTGGAGGAATGAATATGCTGAAACTGCAAAATGTTGTGAAAAACTACGGTGCCTTTTCTCTGCACTGCAGTCTGGAGCTGAAAAACGGACAAATCAGTGCGCTGATTGGGCAAAATGGTGCTGGCAAAAGCACAACCTTTAAAGCTATCCTGGGATTGATTTCCATTGATGGCGGAGAAATAGAGGTGTTTGGAAAGCTTGTTCAGAATCTGACACTGGAGGAAAAAGAATGCCTGGGTGTCGTGTTATCCGATTCAGGCTTCAGCGGATATCTGAATATCAAAGATATCCTGTCTATTATGGAACACATGTATACGAAATTTGAGAAAGCGGAGTTTCTGCGGCAGTGTCAGAGATTTGCCTTGCCGATGGATAAACAAATCCGTGATTTTTCAACCGGAATGAAGGCCAAGCTGAAGGCATTGATTGCCCTTTCCCATAATGCGAAGGTGCTTATCCTTGATGAGCCGACGGCTGGTCTGGACGTTGTCGCAAGGGATGAACTGCTGGATATGCTTCGTGAATATATGGAACAGCATGAGGATGCCTGCATGCTGGTAAGCTCCCATATCTCTTCTGATTTGGAGGGGCTGTGTGATGATCTGTACATGATCCACGATGGAAATATTGTCATGCACGAGGATACGGATGTTCTGCTGAGTGATTACGCTTTGCTGAAGATGGACGAACGACAGTATGCGGATTTGGACAAACGCTATTTGCTGCGCCGCCGCAAGGAACCCTATGGCTGGGCTGTATTGACCAATCAAAAACAGTTTTATATGGAAAACTATCCGGGACTTGCAGTGGAAAAAGGCTCGATCGATGATGTGATTATGATGATGATACGAGGTGAAAAGATATGAAGGGGTTATTGATCAAGGACTTCAAGCTGATGAAAAATCAGAAGAATTTCTTCTTTATCATGATATTTATAGCGGCAGCCATGCTGTTTGCTGAATTTGAATCTACCTTTGTAGTCAGCTATTTTACGATGATTGCTTCTATGTTTGTATTGAGTACGATCAGCTATGACGAGTATGATAACGGCTATGCCTTCTTATTCTCCTTGCCATTTTCCAGAACCTCCTATGTGAAGGAGAAATATATATTCTCAATCCTTATGGGAGGCGGTGCATGGCTGCTTTCCGTTGTACTGTCGGGGATTCTCATTACCGTTCGCAACCCGCAGCTGAGCGTCATGGAGTGGCTTCCGATCGATCTTATTTACATCTGTATCGTCTTTCTGTTTGCGGCTGTTATGATTCCTGTACAGCTGAAATTCGGTGGAGAGCGAGGAAGAGTGGCATTGCTGCTTACCGTCGGTGTTGCTGTGCTGGGTGGTATGGGAATCATAAAGCTTTTTGAAATTTTGCAGATTGATCTGGATGCTGTCCTGACATCCATGAGTACGCTGAATATGGTGCAGATTGGTTGTGCAGCAGTGATATTCTCTGTTGTGCTACTTGCAATATCCTATCGCATCAGCTGTCGTGTTATGAAAAACAAAGAATTTTAAACAGCAAGAAAACAATATAGGGATAGCCAAACACGAGCTGTCTCTTTTCTTTGATTATAATGAAAAACAAGGAATTCTAAACAACAAGAAAACGATATAGGTATGCCCAAACACGGGTTGTCTCTTTTCTTTGTTTACGGGAAAAGGAAAAACAAAAGAAAAAGCAAATCGTTATCGTAGGAAAACAAGTTACTTTCATAAAGCACAGCGTGCCTGTGGTAAAAAAGAAACCGGAGGAGTTTGTCTGACTGGGAGGATGTCTTTTTGGCAGAAATAACGCGGCGCAACAAAATGTATCGTGACAAATTGTGTATTTTTGCTAAGATGGTGATAGGAAGGTGAGCACTTATGGAATTTCATGAGCATTTGAAACAGCTGCGTACAAACAGCGGATATACACAGGAGCAGCTTGCGCGTCAGCTGCATGTTTCCAGACAGACGATTTCCTCATGGGAGCAGGGACGCACCGAGCCGGATATCACGGCATTACAGCAGTTGTGCGAATGCTTCTCTACATCACTGGATACGCTGCTGCTTGAACGAATGGAGGGCTATGCAGTACCGTATACATTTCATCGTAGGTTGCTGCTTGCGCATATTCCTGCTGCTCTGCTGTTATCTGCCGCTCTGCTGTATCAAAAAATTGCGATTGGAGGATGGCTTGTGTCCTTCAGCTACCTGCTGCTGCACCTTATGCTGTATGTCATTCTGACGTATTGTCTGAAGCATCATGACTATTCCTTTCTGGCTGGCTATGATGAGACCTTTGCCTATCGGGAAGATACCATACAGCGCATGCTTAGCTATATGCTTGGAAATATTGGAATCACCTCTCTTCTTTATACCCTTCTGCAGCTGATTCTGGTGATGAGTATGCAGGGAGCACTGACTCCGTATATCTTTATCTGTTATATCGTTCAGTTTTGCGGAGCCATTGTATATGCCAACCGGAAGTATCAAAGTGAGCTGCTACAGGATCGCAGTCTGTATATCTATCTTCGCTCCTTGAATAAGCTGACCATGGCGATGCTGGGAACGATTGCCCTTATTGTATGCAGTGTGCTGACCTGCTTTACTGTCTTTGATATAAAAAATAATTCACCGCAGGCTGCTTATCTTTTATTCATCCTGCTTCCCTATTTGTTTTTGAATACAATATGGGGTGTTGTACAATCCCTGCAATCAAAGCAGCTGCTTGAAAAACGCCAGCTTTTTGCGTTTCACTGGAAAAGCTATCTGTTGTTTGCGGTTGATATTCTGCTATGTCTGCTGCTGTTCTTTATCTGCTGGTGGCTACGATAGTTCGTTAAACAAATCTGTGAACCAATCGCAGCTGTCGTAGAAAAGCAACCGGCAGGGCAATAGACACTGTGCCCTTTTCCAAATATCTTACGGTTTTGCTTTTTTACACAGTATGGTAAGATAGAGGGGACAGGGCAGGTGATCTTATGAATCCATTCTTTATGATTCGCCGCATTGCATTAACAGATGCGCAGGAACAGCAATTTCATGCCATGCTGGCAAAACGCATTCAGCACTTTCTGTGGGCTCCGCTTCTTCTGATTCAGCTCTTTCAGGTCTATAATATGATATATGTCAGCACGTATACGAATTTTCAATATCATACCACCTCCAGCCGTGTGTATATGCTGCTGTATACGGTGATGTTCTTGCTTTGCGGTATCGCTTTATTCATTCTCTGGGTTTCACGGCATCATGAACATCTGCTGCCATACCTGGAAACATTGCAGTACGGTGCAGTGATTTTGCTTTATCTGTGGGCTTTGTGCATCACCGTTTATGATCAAAGGGTATCTGCCAATATCAGTGTTTACATCATTACCGTACTCAGTATTGCTGTCCTTGTTTACATGCCGCCCAAGCTGTTCATTCCCTTATATCTGTGTGCACAGTGTCTGCTTATGGCAGGAGTCGCCTATGTACAAAAGGATAGCTCACTGTATGGCATTTATGTGAATTCTGCCTGGATGATGATCATTGCTATGTTTATCAGCAGCTATCTGTATTACACATTGCGTCAGGATTTTCAGAATCACTGCGTGATTGCTCAAAAGAATGCGGAAATTATGGAAAAGAGTGCAGAGCTGGATTTTATCGCCAATCATGATTCCCTGACCGGCCTTTTGAATCGTCGCTTTCTATCCTCCTGGCTTCCCGGCATCATTGCTGCAAAACAGCTGGTTGGCATCCTTATGATAGATATTGATGATTTCAAATCTTATAACGATGCCTACGGACATCCGCAGGGTGATGAATGTCTACGGCGGGTTGTCCGAGCCATGGAGCTTCATTTTGACAGTGGAAAGCTGTTTCGATATGGCGGAGAGGAATTTTTGTATGTACGTCAGGGGGCTGATTTACAAGCGATGCAAAGGCTGGGAGATGCCTTGTGTGAGCATGTGCGAAAACTGCAGATACAAGGTGCTGAGCAGACACGCAGTGTTACCGTCAGTGCAGGAGGATCTTGCGCTCTGGTGAAGGATGCGGCTGCTTGGGAAACGCTGCTGAAGACAGCGGATGCGGCACTTTATGAGGCCAAGAGCAGCGGGAAAAATAAAACAGCTGTAAAAGCATGTTCGGTTTAGATGATGGAAAAGCCATTCCTTTCACGGGAATGGCTTTTTCAACCTACGATTGCTGCATAGGTTTCATAGATGGAATTCCATGTATAGCGTCCGACCAGTCCATCCACTGCTAGCCCGAATTCCCGCTGATAGGCACGTACAGCACGATCTAAGCCAGGCCCAAAGCGGCTGTCAATGGTGACAGAGGGGATGGATGGATAGCTTTCTGAAATAATGGAAAGGAAATACTGCAGCTGTTGAACCTCGATGCCGACATCGCCCTGACGCAGCACCTTCCCCGTCCAAAGACCGGTGAAATACCCCTCCAGTCTACCCAGACTTCCCAATTCCGCCAGCTTGCGGACTGCAACATAGATTCGTGAAATCTGATACCAGGTGGATTGCCCGACAATCCCATCCACGGTGAGATCGAACTGTCGCTGAAAGGCTCTTACCGCACTCTCTGTCTGTGGCCCGAAGATAGCATCCGGCGGATAGATCAGTGGAATATTGGGATAATTGACAGCGATTCCATTCAGCAGCTCCTGAATGATGAACACCGGCTGCCCGCTGCTTCCAAGGCGCAGGGCATAGCCCGGATAGGATGGCGTATAGGGCTGCCAGTTATCCGTTTCCAGAAATTGCATCTGATCACCGTAATAATAACGGATGATGCCATAGGAATCGTACCCGCGGTTTGCCAAATCTAACGTTCCCCATTGTTTCAAGCCCGGACACTGCGCGATTTTGCCATCACAGTATTCGGCATAATACGGCTCACGGTAAAATGGCTTTTTCAGATAATCTCCCATGACCTCATCCACAACAGCGGCGATATTGTCATATATATTGCGCCCTGGAACAAAAGCCTGATCAAAGGCGGTGGAATTGGTGATGTCAAAGGAATAGCCCCTGCTGCGATACCATTCCGTATAAATACGGTTTAAGGCAAGAGACATTTGACACCAGATATTCGCCCGCAAGGCCTCATACGGCCAGGTTGGATAAATTTCACTGGATGCGACATTCTTGATATAGTCAACGAAGCCAACAGTAACATTTTGTGCACTTGCGGTCGGTCTTCCCAGATGCACGGTAATCGTGGTCGGAAGGATGATTTCTTCTAGCATGAGCGGCAGCCTCCTCCCTCATGAAGCTGATGCTCACCGATATCCAGCGTATTGTTCACACCTCGAACATTGCTGCTTTGCATAACAACGGTAAGTGTAGAATCGGTTTCCGCAAATATCTGAACACCATTGCGGATTTCCGTATCGTAGCCTTCTTTGGAAACATGAATATCATACTGACCATACGGGCGTGTCAGCGAATGAATATCCGTCGAGTGCGAACCATCCGGAGCCTCCAATTCAATACGCTGTGTCTTGCCGAATTCATCCGTACTGCATTCCATGATAAATACAGATCCGCGCTCATCCCGGCGAAAAACACTGATCTGTGCATTGGGAATCGGTTGTGCGGTTTCCTCCATGGTTTCAACCATGACATATCCTGTAGTGATAGTATCACCTCCTTTACAGCGTATGCCGCAAATGCCCGGGGTATCGGGTCAATCGCCTGTCTGCACAAGCGGGAATCACAAAAATATTTTCTAACAATGATATTTTTATGATTAACATTACATATACTTGAAAAGGTGAAGATGATGAAAAGAAAAAAATACCTGCTGGGTGCAGGGCTGCTGTGTACCATACTGGCAGCGTCCTTCTGTCTGTCGCATATTACCTCTGTTTCCGCAAAACGGGCCTTTCATGCACTGGATGGTGTGGAAATCGTATTGGATCCCGGTCATGGTGGGAAGGATGATGGTGCCCGCAGCAACGAGGCAAAGGAACAGGAAATCAATCTGAAGATAGCACAGAAGCTGAAAAAGCTGCTGGAGGATGGAGGTGCACATGTGACCATGACTCGAAATGGAGCCTATGATCTGGCAAGCGAGGGTGCTTCCAATCGCAAGCGTGAGGATATGAAAAAGCGCATCGAGCTGATCAATCAGGATAAGACGGATTTGTTTATTAGTATCCATTTGAATTCCTATCCCAATACAAGCGTGAAGGGAGCGCAGGCCTTCTATGCCCCGAAGAATGAAGTATCCAAGGTGTTTGCGGACATTTTGCAAAAGCATTTTCGGGCACTGACACAAACGAAGATGACAAGCAAGCCAGGAGATTACTATATTCTGAATAATGCGCAGAAAATCGGTTCTCTTGTGGAGTGCGGATTTCTGTCCAATGCAGAGGATCGTGCAAAGCTGGTTACGGATGAATATCAGCAAAAGGTGGCGCAGACGCTGTATGACAGTATCCTGGAGTATTTCAATTTCCTGTCCTAGAGCAATATAGCAAAAGAAAAAATAGACAAGCAAAGCTGTGAGTGCCAGCATATAGCCTGCATATCAAAATAGAAAATGTACACAGCTGCAGTTTGCTGATCGGATGATACAAGGACAGGGATGCAATAGAAGGTGTCATGGCGATGCATTGTTCGCTGAGTTCTTCACACTGCATATAGCATTGTGTTTATTTGGTTTCTTGGAAGTACAAAACAAGATGCTGTTGCCTATGTGCGTCTTTGATTACAATGGTTCCGTTTTGAACGGTATCGGTTATATCCCTGTCGTTCAGGCGGATTTGCAATGAAGACTGTGTATGCTCTGTATAGAGACGAAATGCTTTCCGCCTTCCCTGATAGAGCACATAGCGTTCACTGCTATTTCGATGGTGCGTTTTGCCATCGAACAGGGTACCACTGCCCCGCACGTCAATCTGCATCAGACAATGCTTGTATCTGCCTTGTGGTTCCAAAACTATTGTGAGAGTTGAACAGAGGCCTTGTGCTTGGTGCATGTATACACAACATGTAAGCAAAAGTATCACGGCGCAGGCAAAAAATTTGGTCAGATGAAAAAACGGATTCCTCATAAGCTTCCTTTCCTGTGTAAAATCAAGTGACACATCAAGAACATGAAAAGCCCTGTACCACATAATATGCATTATGTGGTACAGGACAATATGGCATAGAGAAGCAAACACGTCGTGGGAAGGCGGGTAAGGCTGTCTGTTGAGGAATACCGTCTGTGGATGCACAATCAGAGAAAGAGGATAATGTAGTTGCGCATTTTGTAAAAATATATGGTAAACTATACCTGTGAACAGAACATGAAGGATACCACATAATGCATATTATGTGGTATTTTTCAACAAAGGCGTACAAGGTCCATGCGGGATAGTGTTTTTTCGTATTCCTGAAAGCTGGTCATCGTATAGACTCTGGTAGTTTCAATGGATGAGTGGCCGAGAATATCCGCCAGCCGCACCACATCCTTTTCCATACTGTAAAAGGTGAGGGCAAACAGATGCCGCAGATTATGTGGGAAGACCTTCTTGCTGCTGACATTGGCGTGTAGGCACAGCTTTTTCATCGCCTTCCAGATATTGCTGCGATCCAGTGGTTTTCCGGTATTTGTGATAAAGATGCTGCCATTCTTAATCTGCTTTCTTCGGCAATATGCCAGCAGCTGCTTCCGCAGTCTGGAGGGAAAGAAAATATAGCGGAGCTTCCCCTTGTTTTGTACGGCGGCTTTTCTGCTTTTGACAGCCTCTACGGTAATGAAGCGATGCTCGGATACACGGATTCCGGTTGCACATATGGTTTGTAGAAGGAGATACATACGCTCGTTATGCGTATCCTGTGCTGCTCTTAAAAGTCTGGTGTATTCTTTTTTTGTCAGCTCCTTGTCTTTTTCAATACAGGTTCTTTTCTGTATTTTCAAGAGCTTGACCCTATACTCGGGCTGCTTGATAAAAGTGAAGAAACAGTTGATTGCAGCTAGCATGCTGTTGATGCTTGCCGAGGTATAGGATTTCAGCAGCTCCTCCTTATACTTTATGATTTGCTGCTTCGTCAGGGTCTTTCCGTAAGAAAGGTATGCAAAGAGTTTTGTAATATCGCGGATGTATTTCTGTACCGTCAGGGTACTTTTTTCTTCCTCGATCAAATAGATTCTGAAGTTCTCGATTTGCGCAAATGCTTCTGTATAGTCCATGCTTGCTCCTCCTGTGATTGTTGTAATGTCTTCCTATCATAGCATAGTTTTCGCATTACTCTCACCAAATTGGCTTGTGGAAAAGAGAAAGCTATTTGGTATTTCGTTTTCCATTGGCCATTCCAGCAGAAAGGAAATCATAAACTGCAATAACATAAGGGAACATTCGGTTATAACAAATTGATAGCCATAATATCTTTTAGCGTTTGTGCAGGTTCTCTCAGATATCAGCCAATGAACTGTAAGGTATGTCAGAATTCTGTGATAAAAAAATTAAAAATATGTTGACATCATAAATGGGTTGTGGTATTATTAACAGGCATTCGATGGAAATGGGCCTGTAGCTCAGGTGGTTAGAGCGCACCCCTGATAAGGGTGAGGTCGTTGGTTCAAGTCCATTCAGGCCCACCATCGAATTTACATATACATGGGGTGTTAGCTCAGCTGGGAGAGCACCTGCCTTGCACGCAGGGGGTCATCGGTTCGATCCCGATACGCTCCACCATGATAGCATATTCCGAACTTTATTTGTTGAGGTTCGGTTTTTTTTATGAGAGCAGATGTACATGCTTTGTAAAAGTGCCTGCGATGCTGTGTGTCATACGAATCCTATATAACGAATACTGCCGCGGTAAGACTTGAAGCTGACCGCATGAATTTGCATCACTTAGCTTCCTGATGATTTTGATATAGAGCCTTGCCGAATATCTGTTCACCACTTATGAGACAGGCATACAGTAATGAAGCTACGAGAGCAGCGTAAGGGCTGCAGAAAGAAAACGATGCTTTGCAGAAGCCTTCCTTCTTCTGTTTGCCTGCTTGCATCAACAAAGAACCTAGCACAGGGTATGCAGGCAGTGGGGGAGGGGAAAGCTGTACATGGAAATATGTGCAGTGTGTATCATAAAATAAGCCTGCAAAACAGGATCAACAATCGGCTGCATCGGTAAAATTACCGGATTACATAATTCTATAATCATAATGATAAAAATGATAAAAACCTTGTTGACACACGAAAAAAGTAGTGGTATTATATATGAGCATTCGATGGAAACGGGCCTGTAGCTCAGGTGGTTAGAGCGCACCCCTGATAAGGGTGAGGTCGTTGGTTCAAGTCCATTCAGGCCCACCATCGAATTTATATATACATGGGGTGTTAGCTCAGCTGGGAGAGCACCTGCCTTGCACGCAGGGGGTCATCGGTTCGATCCCGATACGCTCCACCATGATAACATATAGAAGGATTCCAATTCTAACGGTTGGAATCCTTTTTTTAATATTCTGCATAGCGGTATCTGAATGTGGATGCCAGCACGATGCAAATTGTTTGTTCTCAGGTCTTTTTCACAATAAACAACAGCTGTACTTTTGCTGTGTTCGGCCTTCGATATATATCCTCAGGCTTTATATTCTCATCGTCACAAAGATACCAGTACCAGTATTCTGCAGGATTGTTCGCAAAACAGATACATAGATCGTCAAGCTTCATATCCGCAATACGCTGTCCATCCATGCGGATGAGATGACGATAGGTGGCTGTATTCCTGTGCTCCTCCTTTCCTGTCACAGTATAGCTTTTCGCTAATGCATCATAGCTTATCAGGATATCCTGTGAGGAATCCAACGCGTCCTGTATGTGTATTGTAGATAAAGAAGCAGTATGCAATCCCTTTAAAAAGGAAATCCACGACGCTCCGTCCACCAGCTCCAGCTCGGCATTGCGTGTGATATCCGGGCACCTTCTCGCGATATCCGGATAAGCCGTTTCCACCGCCGTCTGCTGAAGGAGATAGCCGCCCATGGAATTTATAAGCATATAAAATACAAACAGCATAGACTTCATCACAATCGCCTCCCTCTAACTGGAATACGATAAAGTCATGGAAAATATTTCAACTGTATTTCTTTTTATCTGAAAATAGTGTACCATAGGTCATGGTGATGAAAAATGAAATATATTAACAGCAGAGATCTGATGATGTTTTTACCGCAGCCAATCACAAAGCTGGGCGTATTTGAAGCGGAAACGGTGGATGCTGCACTGACCATGTGTGCAGATGCGTTCCCTAAAATCGAGCAGGAATTCAATGTGACGATAGATTTTGCCACCTTTAAGTTTCAGCTGCTGAAAACGATGAGCGAATTCTTATATAAATGTGCGGAATGTCCGCATGAATGCCTGAAGAATCCGCGCCAGCATGTGGAGGAGGAACGCTATATCAGAAATCATATCAAGCTTCCTCTGTGGCCGAAGCGTATGCAGAAAAACAATGCGGAAAACTTTTTCCTCATGGAATATATTCTGACCTATGCAGATATCCTGTTTCGCTATCTTCTCGATGCGGGAATACCGCAGGAAAATGCAAATCTTATAGCAACCAATGCACTGGATCAGCTGGCGCTGTGGGTGGATGAGAACTGTATCCGAAAATGCGGATATGCGTGTATCCGCCGTAGTGCTTCCTCCGGCTATTGTACGCTTTGTTCCTATATGCTGCAGCCGCTTGCCTGTCCAAACAAAAAGGAAATCAGTATCAGACAGCTGGGCATGCAGGAGGAAGACCTTGTATGCATGCGTCGGGAATTCAAATAGCTACGAAATGCAGCCCAAATGCAGGTGAAAAAGCTTTGGCTGCTTTTTTTACGCATTCCTGTTGCAGACCAAAGAATTGCGGATGCATCGTCTTCATAAAAAGTTAAGAAATCTTTTGTTGACCTAATGTGCACTCCATTGTATACAATAAAGGTATATATATGGTTTTTTATAGGTGAAAGCCAGAAAGCATACTGGCTGAAGGGAGATCGGATGAGAACGAGTGAACGAATATTGCAGGAAGTTAAAAAGGCAGTCATTGGAAAGGATGAGCTGCTGGAAAAAATCCTGATGGCGATATTGGCCAACGGACATATTCTCATGGAGGATATGCCGGGCGTGGGGAAAACGACGATTGCGCGGGCATTTGCGGATGCCATGCAGCTGGATTGTCGCAGAATGCAATTTACGGTGGATGTATTACCGGCGGATGTTACCGGCTTTAGTGTAATTGATCCGCAGACCGGAAAGACACAAATCCGCAAGGGAGCGGTTTTTACCAATCTGTTTCTTGCGGATGAAATCAACCGGACCTCCTCCCGTACACAGGCAGCTCTGCTGGAGGTAATGGAGGAGGGGAGTGTCAGTGTGGATGGGGTTACCATGATGCTGGAACAGCCCTTTCTGGTCATTGCGACACAGAATCCTTATGGCTCAGCAGGAACACAGCAGCTTCCGGAAAGCCAGCTGGATCGTTTCATGATCCGTTTGGAAATCGGTTATCCCGCAGAGCATGATGAAATTGAGATTCTCAAGCGCAAGCAGAATCCGGAAAGCTATCGTGTGCAGTGCGTGGCACAGCGTACGCAGATTTTGGAAATGCAGAAGGCCTGCGCAGAGGTGTTTGTACACGACTCTCTTTACCATTACATCATTCAGCTGCTGCAGGCGACAAGAAATAATCAGCGCATTTATCGCGGAGCAAGTCCCAGAGCAGGGGTGTCACTCCTCGATATGTCCAAGGCCTGTGCACTGCTGCAGGGACGGGATTATGTAGTGCCGGAGGACATTCAGAGGGTTTTCGTGGATACCATCGCTCATCGTATCCTCATGCAGCCATCCCACAGCGCAGATGCCGCAGCCGCAAAAGAGGTACTGACACATCTGCTGCATCACATACAGCCTCCGCATACCAGAAGGAAGGGCCTATGATTCGATCCTGGCTTACATATCTAATCCTGCTGCTTCTGGATGCACTGCTATGGATAAGCATTGACGGGTATATATATTACCTGCTGCTGCGCGTGCTTCTCATGCTTCCTCTTCTCAGCCTGCTTCTGTTTATCGTTGGAAACAGACTTGTGAAGCTGCAGCTGAAAACGGATAAGGACGGCTGTGTGATACGTATGGCAACCCGGTTTCCTTTGCTTGTGTTCAGCTGTATCCAAATACAGGGAACGTGGAGGAATTGCTTTTATGAGACGAAAGAGGCTGTGCGTCTGGAGCTGAATCAAATAGAAAGGAAGCTGTATATGCCAAAGCTTGGAAGCGGACAATATCGGCTGCGGCTGACCTCCATACAGACCAGAGACCTTCTTGGATTGTTTCGCAAGACCCGGGTATGGGAAAAGGAGGAAGCAGCCTTTCGGTTTCCTCAGCCACGTCCTGTTTCACAAGTACAATTTGCAAGAATCATACAGGAATCCCGTCAGCGCCCCATTGGACCATTGAGCAGTGATTATGAGCTGAAGGAGCATCATGAGGGAGAGCCTGTACGCCGTATTCATTATAAGGCGAGCTATCGGCTTCAGAAAACGATGGTGCGTGAATTTCAGAAGGAGGAGTCCGCTTATCTGCAGCTTCATCTGCGCTTTCCTCAAGAGCAGGAAGCGTGTGAGCGCATTCTGGCAATCGCCTGTGGGTTTTGTCTGAAAGCAAGCGCGCAGGACATGGTGCATATACGCTGGCAGACTGTTGGCGGTATTCAGGAGGTACAACTGCAAAGCCCGCAGGATATGGAAGGCTTTTTGCGGAAGCTGCTGTCCATGCCGCGTTTTTGTGAAGCATCCTGTGATTCGCAAAGTGCACTGTATCTGGATGAAGCATTTGCGGCTCTTTTTGAACGGGAGGCTGATGTATGAAAAAACAAGTGATTTCCAGTCTGCTGCTTTTGATAGGAATGCTTTCCTGTCTTGGTGTGTTTCTATTTGCCTTCCCCTTTTGGGACGTGGTTCTCTGGCTGCTATACATACCGGTGCTGCTTTTTGTGGTAGCAGGATATCATCACCTGCTGCTTCGTCGCAGGAAAAAGGTGATTCTGATATTGGCCGGCTGCATGATTACTGCAGGTGTACTCAGCTTTCCATTGCTGCAAAAGGGGGCTTATATCGCCTATAATATTATTACTGAGGTTTATCACAATGCGAGCGGCTATGTGTTTTATCCCTATGATGTGACAGATTCTACCATGCTGTACCAGCTGCAGTTTACCTGGCTGCTGCTCTATGTAAGCATATGGCTGTTTTGCGGTATGCTGACCTTCTGGCGCACACGCCATTATTTTGCGCTATTCATGCTGTCCTTTCTCCCTGTGTTTTTTACACTGCTCTATCAGACACCGATTCCATGGCTGTTTGCCATTATGCTAATCATATTCTGGTTTATGCTGTTTCTTTCACGCATTGGAGTGACAAACGGGCATGGGGGATATGTACGGTTAAGTGCCTTTGGATTGAGTGTTCTCTGTGTGCTGTTAACCTTTTTTACCTCACTGCCAGATGCCTATGAGCTACGAAGCAGTAGCGGATCACTTCGTGAGCGGCTGCTGCAGCGTGTGGATGAGCTTGCCTACTTCCTTACCCATGCCGGTGAAGAGGAGGGGGAGGTGGACTTGGGCAAAGCAGCGAATCGGTTTTATACCGGTGCAACGCAGCTGGTTGTGCGCTCCGATGATGCACGGGGTACTATTTATCTGAAAAGCTATAGCGGTGCGCTGTATGAAGATAATCGCTGGCAAGCACTGCCGGAATCCAGCTATGCTGCGTTACCATCCTATAACTGGCAGGATGTGGATACGTGGCTTGATAAAAAAAATCCCGCCTTTACACAGATTTTGCAAAAAACGGGAGCTTTGATGCATCTGGAAATAGAAGATCACCGTGCATCCAAACGCTATGCTCTGACGCCGTATCTGATGAAAGAGGCATTACCAAAAACAACGCCATGGTATGATGCATACCGTCTAAAGCAGGAGGATTCCATGAGCTGTACTGCCTATGCATTGTCCAGTACGAATATGACGGGGGATTCCACAGTGAACGCAGATGCATATCCCGCTTTTGTCAAAGAGCACTATCTTCAGCTACCTGCCAATCTCAAAAGGCTGTTTGATGAGCAAAAGCCCTTTAAAAATCTGCATGCTCTGAATAGTGAAAACTTTACATACGATGTCCAAACAACCATACAGGAGTATTTAAAGGAAACGACCAGCTATACGCTGAAGCCGGGGAGAACACCGGATGACCGTGATTTTGTGGAATTTTTTCTGACCGAGAATAAAAAGGGCTATTGTGTGCATTATGCTACCACGGCAGTTATGCTGTTTCGCTATATGGGGATACCTGCCCGCTATGCCGAAGGATTCTCCTTTCAGGCTCAAGCTATGTCTGGTGGCAGTATGGAGATACCGGATGAGAACGCACATGCATGGGTGGAAATCTTTGATTCAGAAAAAGGCTGGATTCCCATCGAGGTGACGCCGGGCTTTGCGAGTGAAAGCAAGCCGTCCTCTCAGGCAACGCATGTCCAGAAGCAGGAACAGGGTGGTACAGACACACCGGAACAAAACACGCCGACTGAGCAGAAAACTAAGCAAACAAAGAAAGCTGCGCAGCGTGATCGAAGCAGAGAAGTACAAGAGGATACGCTTTGGCACTTCGGTACAACAGGTGTTGTTGCTATGCTGATTTTATTCCTGCTGCTAACCGTCATTCTCCAGCGCCGAATGCGTATTGCTTACAGAGAAAAGCAATGCCTGCAGCGTGATGCGAACAAGGCGGTTTATCACAGCTATCGTTATCTGCTTATCTTTATGAAGGATGAGGAGCTGCCGAAAACAATACACTCCCTGTGTGAGAAAGCCATATATTCTCCGCATACGATGACAAAAGAGGAGGCAGAGCTTGTTTACGGCTATGCGCAAAAGCAGGCAAGGAAGCTGTTGCGGCGATCCTCTTTCATAAAACGATGGAGGCTGCGCTATCTTCTGGCACTTGGCTGATGATTGCTTGCATACATGATCAGCAGATGTGTGATGCGAAGCATAGAACAAAAAAGAGCCTTGCACAGGATCGGGTTTGCCTTTGCATATCTATTATAAAATTTCTGTATTCTATTTACATACATAACACAGCGATACAATACCGTATCTGTATACAGATACGGAAAAGCTGTTATAAAAAAGGCAGCTGCTTACATAGCGGCTGCACATTTGCTTATACGTTTTCCAGCTTGCTGAGAGCCTTTGCTTCAAAGGCTTCTTTTTTTACGATGAAGCGCTCATGGTCAGCGGTACCGATCAAATCCTTTTCATCCCTTGCGACGATGTGAAAGGACACCTTTTTACGGTCTACGGCTGTGATTTCCACTTCCGCCTCCACCGCCATGCCAACAGGCGTTGCTGCATCGTGCGTTGTCTGCATCATCACACCGACACTTGTTTCTCCATCCTCCAGAAACTGTTCCAGACAGGCTGCAGCGGTATTTTCCATAAGAGCAATCATCATCGGCGTCGCATAGACATTGACAATTCCGCTGCCAACATGAGAGGCCAGCATGCTTTCCTCCACTGTGAGCTTTTTGGTTAGCTTTGTATGCAGTTTGATTTCTTTCATAAATGTACCTTCCTTTTTATGCTTCATATTATAGCATAATCTAAGGAAAAGCTTCCATACTAACGGTAGAAATTGGAGGTATGCATATGTTTATTTACGATACAAAACTGCCCTTTGAGGTACAGATTACACGACCGGATATGAAATACTACCTTTTGCTGGATCGTCAGCTGAAGGGCTGCAGCAGCGGTCTGAAGCAGGCGGCCGTCTATATACGACAAAGCTTCATGATCAACAATCCGACCTTCCATGATATTTTTATGCGTCTGGGTGCACGACAGATCAGTGATATGGAGGTTCTCAGCTGTATTATTCATCAGATGCATGGCGAGGATGACCGTTACTATGATGAATCCAACGATGATACACCTGTTTTTGAATTTATCAAGCCGTGTCATACGCAGGAGGAGCGCTGCAGCTGTGAGCAGGAATCAGAAGAGGAACAGCACCATGTGAACAATGATTTAACCGCTGCGGTAATGCGGGATATGCAGTATGAGGAAGAACAGATTCACATTTATGAAGAGCTGATTCGCTATATTCAGGATGATGGTGCAGATGAAGCCTTTTCCTATTTGCTGGACAGTGCGAAAAAGGCGATGGATACCTTACGCAATCTACTGCATATTCTGACAACACATACGGAAATGAAGGATTTTGGAGAAGGGGATACCCATAATGCATGGGATCTGGATACATCCAATTATTTTGATAAGCCGAATCCGACCTTTGTGAATCCATCGGATATTGAGGATTTTCCCTTTAAACGATAAATTGTCCCGATACGCTTCTCCATGAGAAACAGAAGCTATACCACACATTGACAGGATTTCAATCATGAAAATAAGAAATCGCAAACAGAAGACGCAGGTGCAGCCTATGACGTAAGCATCTGCCTTTTTGTGCTGTGGCAGACTCACACAGGAAGCTTATAGGCGTTCCTGTTCCTTATTCTTTACCGACAGCTGTATGAGTGCGGCTCACATGCATATGCAAACGATGCGCATTTCCTGTATAATAAGGACAGGTGATGATTTTGATGAAAGAAGAAGCTCTGCATGCACATAAAAAGCAGCGAAAAGCCTGTATACGCCATTTGCGGATATTACTGGTGCTGTTCTATATATTTCTAATCGCTTATATGGTGTTTTCCTATTTTCTGCTACAGCTGATGCTGGAGGATACTCATATCGCTTTTTTGCGCAGTTTCCTGTTTCACGGAGCCGCTTTGCTGGTATGGCTTGCAGTGATTCGTATGCTGTGGAGCTGCCGCAGACTGGGCAGGCTGTTATTTCAGCTGTTGTCTGTTTTAAATCTCTATACGCTTTATGAGCTGCTTGCGCTTTTTCAAATTGATATCGCAAGGGAGAATTTCCTTCTGCGAATCGTCTATGCACTTATGGTGGTAGGAAAAGCATGCCTGATGCTGTATATGGCGTGGAGCCTGCAAAGAAATCCGCAGATCATCTATATATGGAAGCCGCATGGTACAAAGGCGGATGATGAAATGCAGGAGGAAGCGGTGAATGCGGTTTGCCTTCCTCAAAAGGAGCACATTCCACATGACCAGCGGCTGGATATGCGAGCGAGAGGCCGCATACGTGGCTGTGCTGTCGCTTTGCTTCTATATCAGTACAGTATGCTGGTTCTGCTGTATCTTCTCATGTTTGTATGCCGCTATTACAGTGAAGATAATGAAGGCATGCAGTTTATGCAGCGGACGTTGCTGTTGGCTTCCCTGTTTTCTGCCTTGATCTGGTCTCTTCCGGCGGTATCCCTGTTTCTTTATAAGCCATGGAGTCGCTGGATTGTTCCTGTGATGTGGGCAGTGGAGCTGGTGCGCTTGCTGCTGACACTGCCGCAGCTTGTGGATGTATTTCAAACCCAGAACTATCAGCTGCTTTCCTGGATGGTTCTTGCTGTGGCGGAGCTGGTACGTTACGTATTGCTGTATCGCCTTCTGCAGTATTTTCTAAAGGACCCCTTTGTTCGCGTCTATTGGATGCGCAGATATCATGAAGGGATTCAAGAAGACCAGGAATTGTAAATTGTGATGAAGACAAATGAACTTCATATTCTAAAGGTTCCATGATATACTAAAAGTACATTGGAAAGATAATGCAGGAGGATATTTTATGGAAATGAACAAGTATATCGACCATACACTGCTGAAAGCAGATGCAACGTATGACAAAATTGAAACACTATGTGCAGAAGCAAAGGAATATGATTTTGCCAGTGTATGCGTAAACAGCTACTGGGTATCAACATGTGCAGAGCTGCTGAAGGGAACGGACGTTAAGGTTTGTACCGTTGTGGGCTTCCCGCTGGGTGCCATGAGTACCAAAGCCAAGGCTTTTGAAACAGCCAATGCGATTGCTGACGGCGCTAAGGAAATCGATATGGTTTTGAATATCGGAGAAATGAAAGCAGGAAACTATGATGCAGTACGTGCAGATGTGAAGGCCGTTGTGGAGGCAGCAGAAGGGAACTGTGTGAAGGTTATTCTGGAAAACTGCCTGCTGACAAAGGAAGAAATCGTAAAGGCGTGCGAGCTTTGTGTAGAGGCTGGTGCGACATTTGTGAAAACATCAACCGGATTCTCAACAAGCGGAGCCACTCCTGAGGATGTCAAGCTGATGAAGGATACCGTGCAGGGGCATTGTCTGGTTAAGGCAGCCGGCGGTGTTCGCTGCTATGAGGATATGGAGAAGATGGTGGAAGCCGGAGCAGATCGTATCGGTACAAGTGCCGGCGTGAAGCTGATGCAGAAAGAAACCAGTGACGGAGGATATTAACAGCGGGAAGCCGCTGTTTTTGTTTGAAGGATACGCTGGAAGCTGTTGCTCTAAATTGCTCTTCATCGGATGCTGCTGATGCAGTAGATGGCAGCATTCGGTTTTAAATATCATTTAATTTGCGGTTAACTTTCCATGGCAAGGTCTCCGCTTTTATCTGCATGACTGTGAACAGTAAAAATCCTAAAAAAATTTGCTGTTTTTTCTTGCCAAACACAAAATCTTATGATATTATATCTAAGCAATTAAGAAACGCCTTAATAGCTCAGTTGGTAGAGCATCCGGCTGTTAACCGGCAGGTCACAGGTTCAAGTCCTGTTTAAGGCGCCATGATAACAGGTAACCCCGTAGATATCGGGGTTTTTTAATTTTCAGGGAAATGTTGACGTTCGTTTTGACGTACGATGGGCATATGCTAAATGCATGGAGAATCGATTACTGGAAAGACGGTACTGCCGCGGATGGCAGATGCAGTTAATACTGTATGAAGGATAAAGCGCTACATTGCATGTTGCATACGATGGCTCCCGTTTCATTGCCGCAGTGTGGTGCTTTTCTGTGAACGCTTGCAATTTGCTTTTTCCTTCTGTATAATGAACACAAGAGGTGATGTGAAGTGAGCAAATAATCCAGACGGTTTTTTTGAATCAGACATACAGATGTACGCCTGTTCACCAATGGATTACAGACTCTTTTTCACATGACATTGCCAAGCTTTCTTACCATAGCTTTTTACGTGAAACCAAAGAACCTTCGGATCCTTTTTGAACAGGTGCAGAAAGTTTTTTTTAGGAGGAATGTATATGAAGGCAGCAGTTTGTTTATACGACGGATTTTGTAATTTTGAATTTAGTGTTTTGCTGGAGTCCCTTGCTTTGGCAGATTGTCAGATCGACTACATAGCCAAGACCTTGAAACCGGTACGTGCGGAGGAGGGCTTCCTCGCTCTTGGTGAGTATACTTGGGGAACGATTTGTGCAGATGATTATGATGTACTGATTTTAACCGGTATCGGAGCGAAAGATGACAGCAGTGACTGGATATTGGCAGATGAGGAGCTGTTATCCTTGATTCGCGCCTTTGATCAAGCAGGAAAGCTGATTGCGGCGATTTCCTGTGCACCCATTATTCTGGTGAATGCCGGCATTATGAAAGAGCGGCGCTATGTTGCTTCCGTTGACCGAGAATGCTTCATGGCGGGCGGTGCCTGTACCTCGGTGGAGCTCAGCGCTGAGCAGCTGAAGGGATTGCTTGATATGAGGGAGCAGGAAAAGCATCCTGAGCTTCACGGCTATGTGCAGGATGGAAATGTTATAACCGCGAACGGCTGGTGGTTTCGGGAATGGGCAATGGCTGTATGCAGGGCCCTGCAGCTGCCCTTTTATCCAAAATCATTTGGTCTGGAGATAGAAGAGTAGGAGTTGCGGATGAACTCTTTCGCATTCTCTGCTATAATAAGGAATAGAAAAGAGGATGAGAATACGATATGAAACAAATTGATAGAATTAAGAAATTTTCGGATGCCTTTGGACCGAGTGGTTTTGAGGATGCTGTGATTGCATATGCACAGGAAGAGATACGTGATATCTGCACGTGTAAAGAGGATCATATGCGCAACCTGTATATGGATTTGAAGGGAAACACACAGGGTGGTGTAAACATCATGCTGGATGCACACAGCGATGAGGTAGGGTTCATCGTTCAGGCGGTGAAAAGCAACGGGCTCCTGCGGTTTCTGCCGTTGGGCGGCTGGGATGTGAAGAATATCATCGCCAATAAGGTTCTGATTAAAAACAGAGACGGCAAGCTGATTCCGGGAATTGTCTGCAGCAAGCCGGTACATTTTATGAATGCTTCCGAGCAGGGAAAGGCTCTGGATTTTGCCGATGTATTGATTGATGTCGGTGCTACAAGTGCACAGGAGGTACTAGAGTCTTACCGCATCGGGATCGGTGCACCGATTGTGCCTAGCGTTACCTGTACCTATGATGAGGAGCATCAAACGTTTATGGGAAAGGCGTTTGATAATCGTATCGGCTGTGCCGCAGTTGTAGAAACGCTCTTCCGACTGCATGGACGCACACTCTCTAACACCGTCAGTGCAACCCTGTCCTCTCAGGAGGAGGTCGGCGAGCGCGGTATGACCTGTGTTATGCACAATGTGAAGCCGGATGTTGTGATTTGCTTTGAGGGTTGTCCGGCAGATGATAGCTTTGAAGAGGAATATATGATTCAAAGTGCCTTAAAAAAAGGTCCGATGCTGCGTCACTTTGACCGCTCCATGATTACATCACCGAGGTTTCAGCGCTATGCGTTAGAGCTTGCCCGCGCAAATGACATTCCTGTTCAGGAGAGTGTGCGAAAAGGAGGAGGGACGAATGGCGGCATAACACATACAGCACGATTTGGTATTCCCACAATCGTCATCGGTGTACCGGTTCGCTATGCGCATTCCTCCTATGGGATTCTGGCATATCAGGACTATGCACATGCTGTTGAACTAGCAGTTCAGATCATTGATAAGCTGGACAGGGAAACTGCAGAGAGCTTTTGATTCCTGCCGTTTCCCCAAAGGAGTAGGATACACCCTAGATACAGAAATCCCGATTTATAAAAAATTTACAATTCCATCAGCGGCTGGCTCTTTACATATGCCGCAACCTCTGATACAATAGCAATCAAATTCATAACAGAAAAGGAGAGATATTATTTTATGGACGCAGACCCCGCGCAATCTTCCATTACACTGCAGCTGCTGCTGATTGTCATTCTGACATTGATCAACGCCTATTTCGCAGCGAGTGAAATGGCCATCGTATCCGTCAACAAAAACAGGATTCACCGCAAGGTGGAGGAGGGAAACCGCAAGGCTATGCTTGTGGAAAAGCTTCTTCAGGAGCCTACCAGCTTTTTATCCACCATTCAGGTGGCGATCACCCTTGCTGGCTTCTTCAACTCTGCCAGTGCCGCAACCGGTATATCCGTACGCCTTGGTGCTGTTTTGGAAGGGTGGGCCATTCCTTATGGAGAAACGATATCCATGGTGGTGGTTACCATCCTGTTATCCTTCGTGACGCTGATTTTCGGAGAGCTTGTTCCCAAGCGAATCGCTCTGCAGAATGCGGAAGCCTATTCCATGTTCTGCGCAAAGCCGATTCTCATTATTTCAAAAATCGCATCGCCCTTCATCAAAATTTTATCCTGGTCAACACGGTTTGTACTCCGTCTGTTCGGCATGAAGGATGAAAATGTCGAAGAATCCCTTTCCCGTGAGGAAATTCGTTCCATGGTGGAAAGCGGACAGGAGAGCGGTGTCTTCGATGAGGATGAAGCGGATATGATTGACAGCGTATTCGCATTCGATGATATTCTGGCAGAAGAGGTTATGACCCCAAGACCGGATGTATTCTGCATCGATATTGATGATCCGCAGAGTGAATATCTGGATGAGCTGATGGAAATGCGCTACAGCCGTATTCCGGTTTACCGGGATTCCATCGACAATATCATCGGAATTCTGAACATCAAGGATTTTGTAGTCGAGGCTAGAAAAAATGGCTTCGAGCATGTTGATATATCGTGCATCCTGCGCAAGCCGTTCTTTGTTCTGGAAAGCAAGAATATTGACGATCTGTTTCGGGAGATGCAGAGCAAGCATCAGCATATTGCCATTTTGATTGATGAATACGGAGGCTTCAGCGGTATCGTTACCATGGAGGACCTTGTAGAGGAAATCATGGGAGATATCGAAGATGAGTACGATGAGGATGATGAACCGCAGATTGAAAAGCTTGATGAGCATACGTATGTGATGGACGGCGGCATGCCGATCGATGATATCAACGAGGAGCTTGGACTGCAGCTTGAAAATGATAATCATGAGACCATATCCGGATTTCTGCTGGATCTGATTGGACAGATTCCCGAGGATGGAGAGGAACGTGAGGTTATCTGGAACAATATTAAATTTCAGGTAAAGGAAGTGAAGTACAAGCGGATTCATAAAGTAAAGCTGTTTCTTATGAAGGATGAAGAACACAGCGAGGAAGTATAAACAGTGGAGTCTCTGCCAATAAGGGCAGGGACTCCCTTTTGTTTTGAAGCATAAAATCTGCAGAAAAAAAGCCTGCATTCATACAGGCAGATGATTAGGTAAAGCAAGAAGGTAGCGTCATGGCTGCAAGCATCCCTCTTCCCAATACTTTGATCGAATTCCGTATACCGGCTTTCCTATTTTTTTAATAATGACTTCGTATTGATATCATACGTATTTCGTGACAGAATCAGCAGCATTTCCTCAAAGGTAGCTAAGTAGGAACAGACGATAACCAGGGCAACCGGAATCAACGGAAGACTTTTGGTCAATACACATAGTGGTACCAAAAGAAACAACAGCAGGCCGGTCAGCTTATTGCCAATCGTATGCATGCTCGCCCACAGGTGATGCTTCCATCTTGTCAGCAGCAGCGCCGCAAGCTTCAGTACGAAGACACACAGCACCAGCATGGAAATCAGATTCATGATTTTCAAATGCATCTGAAAGAAAACGATGTACAGTGAAATACAGTAAAATGCCAGATCACCAATAGAATCGAGATGGGCGCCCAGCTCACTTTGCACATGCAGTGATCTTGCGAGCCATCCGTCCAGAATATCGCTGATTCCTATGATGAGGTAGACAATCAGAAACAAGGCTGTATCCTTTGTCAGAGCCAGCAGTAGAAATGACAGGGCAATCCTGACTGCGGACAGTATATTCGGTATTTGCTTCATAATGTTTCGCACCTTCCCAACAGCATGTACATTATATCATATACGCTCGTATTACACTATCACAAAAATGTAAGGCTTTATGTAAACAAATGAGGCAGCTTTTATTTTCACTGGAAATCGCTTGGAGGAAGATGCAGACCGAAACTATGCGTTTTGAAATATGATGAACCATTCAAATAATAAGTAAAAAAAAGCACACAAATCGTATGCCATCTCTTTATTTCTGTCTATATCATACCACAAATTCACTGATTTTTCCAGTCTTGTATGCAAACGGTGTCCATGATATATCTATTGGACACGGATAAAGGAGGTGTGCAGCATGCGCTATCAGCACAGGCTAAAGGTATTACAGGAAGGGGAAAGCTGGCTCAGGCAGGAGCTTGCCTGCATTGGACTAGAGCTGCGAAAGGAGCAGCTGCAGGAATTGTATCATACACAGCAGCTGGCATTGCGACGGTATGAATGGGTGGAAACAAAAGAAGACCGCCTGTTTGATATTCTTACGCCGTTTTTAAAATCTCCAACGATGGCGCTTCAAACGTATATGGTGCAATTCAAGCAGGCGATATGGCTGTATTACCATGTACGGAGCCATGTGGACTGGCATGTATCGGATGAGGAGCTGTGTGAAATACTATATGAAGAATATCTTCTTCATCACGGGGAAATTAACCGCCAGCTCGCCTTCCACATCGTACGGCGCTTACATACGCTAGAGGAGGAATAAGAATGGCATATACCGTTGGAAAACAGCGGCCAAGCGGTTCGCTGTATGTCTGGCTGCAAAGGGCACAGGAAGCAGGAGAAATCAGTGAACGGCGCAAGGACGATTTGTTGAAGCAGTGCCAAAGGCTGGCACAGGAGCTTGTGCGTTTGATCAACCACAACCAGAGCACCTCGTTGAGTAGTGCAGACCATAAACGTATTCTGAACACGATCAGCTATGTGGTGTTACAGGGGCTGGAGCAAAGGGATGCTCTGGTACTGCAGGAACTGGAAATTGATGCAGGCTTTGAGCGCGGACTGCTTGTTCTACAGGAAAAGGAGCAGCAGACAAGAAATCTGCTGCATCAGCTGCGCAGAAACCGTCTGCCGTTTTCCAATGAGCGCTACAGCAGCTTGCTTGATGAACAGATTCCGCACTATCTTGAACAGCTGAATACCTATGAGGGGATTTTATATTACAGTCATACCGAAGAGGATTTGGATTATCCACTGCTGGATGGTATCCCTCTGTTTCATGATATGTATCACCTTCACGGGATGGATTTGGTGCTGTATTACATGGAGCGCTTTGCGCTGGAGCATACCTTTTGTGAATACTTCCGTGAAGAGCTGCCGGAGTTTATCAGGCGCTATGAACAACAGAAGGGAGTAACGGTGGAATATTTAGGTCTGAATCTTTGCGAGCTTCTCTGGTATCAATGCTTTGCTTCTCTCACGCTGTTTCAGCAGCCCTCACTTTTGTTGGCGGAACAGGACGTAGAGCGTCTGCGGGCACTGCTGCAGCACCGGTCAATAAAGGACGCTGTTCACCGGGTCAATCAGGCACTGGAAGCCAGCATGGGAACCAGTGTGGCAGACTATCTCACACTGTTTGAAGAACAGCTGCAGGCACAGCTTCAGGCCTTTGTGGATGCAGAGCATGCCTTACTTGTATATGAAGAGGCTGTGGATGATTGCTTTGTGCTGGAGCTGACACAGGGAAGAGATGAGGAAACGTTTCTGGAGCTGCTGGAGGAGGTTGAACAGTATAGCTGTCTGCAGGATAAAATCCAGTATTTGCGCAACAGGGAAATCAGTGCCTATGACCTGATTTCCCTGTTGGAGAATGCTGTCTTTATGAATGAGGAATACGATGCATATTATGAACAGCTGTCCCTGGAGGAGACTGCTGTATTGTTAAAGCTGCTGCATCCTGCCGGTGGTAATTTTCATGAAGAATGGAGACTGGATAATGCTGAACTGGCTGAGATTGAGCAGGGGCAGGAATGGCAGTACCGGTTCATCGATCACATTCGTCATCGATCACAGGAGGAGCGCGAAAGGCTGTGTGGGCTGTTGAATAAGCTGCGTATACGCTAGGAGCCTGCTTTTGTTTTGGCAGGACAAAGGTCAATAGCTGCAAAATAATCATAGCGGTTGTATGCGTCTTTATGCGTATATGCTGTGGAAAAGGAGCAGCTGCTCTTACATGTGTGGAAAAACAGCTTCTGACGTTTGTACGAAAAAGTCAATGCCTGCGGGACAATTCCATGTTCCTGTAAGCATTGACTTTTCCTTTGTATCCTTTTATGTTGCCAGCCGTTTTAAAAAGGTATGTAGAATTTCTTCCCCGTCATCCTTTTCATAGCCATATTCACCCATTCGGATTTTCGGCTTCATCTTTCCATGAAAATCACTGCCGCAGGTCATCAGAACACCATGCTCCCTGCAATAGGCGTCATAATAGCGGTTATGCTTTGCTTCATGATAATTGCTGTAGGCCTCAATTCCATCGATCCCCTCATCCAAGGCTCTTTGCAGCCGTTCCTCCTTTTGATAGAAGTTCAGCCATGGATGCGCGAGTACGGCAATTCCCCCGGCATCGTGAATATGCTGAACGGTATCCTTTAAAGATGGATATTCAACGCGCACATAGCAGGGCTTTCCGGCACTGCACATATCCCAGTAGAAATTCACCGGCTGCGGCTCACAGCGTCTGCCTCCGGGCTGGTAGTCTGCGAATTCCTCCTTATCCTTATACTGCTCCATGATATGGTGTACAATCGAGGGAAACGGATTTTTGCCTGCGTATTGCTGCAGTAATGCCGCGGGATCGATATCCAGGTCAAAGACCTCCCTGATTTTTTCCACACGTTTTATCTGCACGGCTTTTTTTCGTTCACTTAAAGCATTAAAAAGGCTTTGAAAATAAGGCTGCTCATAGTCGATGCCGTAGCCGAGCACGTGTACCTCCAGCTCCTCAAACAGCGTATCAAATTCCATGGCGGGAATTACGCGGATGCCCTTTGCCTCTGCCAGACGGACCATCTCCGCAATTCCTTTCGGCGTGTTGTGATCACTCAGTGCAATCGTTGTTAAATGGGCTTCCTCAGCCATATGAATCAGCTCCTGTGGTGTAAATTCACCATCGTTGCTGTAACAGGAATGCATATGTAAGTCAAAAGAATTCATGCGATTTCCTCCTTTAAACCAAGAGTATTATAGCACAGTCAACAAAAAAGAATATGTTTCAAATACCAAAAACCAAAACTTTGCGATTTTTCGCAGTATTTCGTCTTAAAACCAATTTTTTATGCTTCTTTTTTTGGAAAACTGCGAAATCAGATTGACGATAGGCAAAGAAAAACGTACACTAACCATGTGCAAAGGTGGTGAAGCGACATGTCGAAAGCAAGTGAAGCCAGACGAAACGCGCTGTATCAGCGAGTTTTGGGAGAAGGCAGAGTACGGGTCGGAGAGCTCGCCCGGCAGCTGGATGTGACAACGGAAACGATACGTAAGGATCTCAAGGTGCTGGAGGAACGCGGCGTGCTGACAAAGAAGCATGGGAGTGCAGTCGTTCGCAATGCCTATTATCAGCTGCCCTTTGATGTAAAGCTGCAGGAGCATACGCTGGAAAAACAGCTGATAGCCCGTAAGGCGCTGGAATTTATTGAGGATGACGCCATTGTCTATATGGATCCTGGCAGCACCTGCCTGCAGCTGGCAAAGCTGCTGCGTCTGAAGAAGAATATCACGGTGCTGACCAATTCTCTGCCGATTGCGGATATCATCTGCGACAGCGGGCTGGATTTGATTATGACCGGAGGTAAGCTTCAGAAAAAAGGACGTGCGCTTGTCGGGTATTACGCCACCAATGTCATTGATACGGTTCGTATTGACATTGCGTTTATGGGATGTGACGGCTTTATGGATATGGATGGTCCGATGACCTTTTCCATGGAGCATGCGGAGGTTAACCGCCATATACTGGCACATTCCAGAAAGAATATCCTGCTTTGTGACTCCAGTAAATTCACAAAGACGGCAACCTATCAGTTCGCCAAGTTTTCAGACTATGATGTCATGATTACCAACGAGCTGCAGGAAGGTCAGCAGGATTGCGTGAACGAGGTCGGACAACTGCTTATGGTAAAGGAGAACTAGGATTATGAAATTACAGCTGGCATTGGATACATTAACACTTGAGGAATGTATGACCCTGCTGCAAGAAACAAGAGGCAGCGTTGATATTGCAGAGGTGGGAACACCGTTTATCATTGAGGAGGGCATGCGCCCGGTGAGAGAGTTTAAGCAACATTTCCCGGAAATTGAAATTCTGGCAGATGCGAAAATCATGGATGCAGGAGAACTGGAAGCGGAAACAGCATTTAAAGCCGGTGCAGATATCGTTACTGTTTTGGGAGCGAGCAACGATGAAACCATTCTGGGTGCTGTGAAAGCCGCAAAGAAATACAATGGAAAAATTATGATCGATATGATCGCGGTAAAGGATTTGGAAACAAGAGCAAAGGAAATTGATGCCATGGGTGTGGATTATATCTGTGTACATACGGCATTTGATGTACAGCAGACCGGAAAGAATCCGCTGGATGAGCTGATGATCGTCAACCGTGTGATTACCCATGCGAAATCTGCGGTTGCCGGCGGTGTGAAGCTTGCGACCATTGATGCGATTGCATCCGAGGGTGCTGCGGTTGTCGTTGTCGGCGGTGCCATCTGCAATGCAGAAGACCGTGCAGCTGCCGCAAAAGAGATGAAGCAGCATCTGAAATAGGAGGACAAGGTTGATGAACAATAAAGAATATGCAGCAATCGTTGTGCAGGAGCTTACACACACGCTGACCTCCATTGATGAGGAACAGGCAGAAAAATTCGTAGAGCTGATCGATGAGGCAGATGAGGTATTCTGTGCCGGAGCAGGAAGGAGCGGCTTTCAGGTAAAGGGCTTTGCCATGCGCCTGATGCATATGGGAGTGGCTTCCTATGTCGTTGGGGAAACGTGTACACCGAATATCAAGGAAGGTGGCGTACTGGTGGTATGCAGTGGCAGCGGAGAGACAAAATCACTTGTCAACCATGCTGCGAAAGCAAAGGAAATGGGAGCACGGGTAGCACTCATCACCATCAATCCTAACTCCAGCATTGCCGGTATGGCGGATGTCGTCATCGAAATCAGCGCACCTTCACCGAAAAGTGCGAAGCAGGGGGATATCAAATCCATTCAGCCAATGGGATCTCTGTTTGAACAAAGTGAGGGAATCTTCATGGATATTGCTGTTATGATGCTGATGGAGCGAAGAGGCAAGGATTCCGATACGATGTTTGGAAGACATGCCAATATGGAATAATTCAACAAACGGATAATCGTGAAAGCCTGTACAGGGAACTGACCATTCCAAAGCGCTTCGGCTGTCGTCCGTCGCAAGACGCGGGTACAGGATAAGAAAATATCTGATGGGAAAACGCCATCAATGCGGGCTGGCGGATGCAGATTCGCCGGTCCTTTTCTATAAAAGGGAGAATAACTATGCGAAGTCAAAAGAAAAACGTGGCCATGCTGTGCCTGTTCTACTTTCTGTCTTATATCGCTTTTGTATTGCCTTACGGCTATATGCAGACCTTTCTGGAATATGTCGGCTATGATGTTGTAGAGCGCGGTATCATTTTGTCCGGGACGGCTGTTGTGGCCATTATCACGCAGTTTTTTATCGGTTATTTATGCGATAAGTATAAAACGGATAAGAAATTCTTTAACCTCTGTCTGATTGTCTTTGTGCTATCCACGCTGGTGATGTATCAGGTGACACAGCGGAATTTCTTTCTGCATCTGATTTTTATATCTCTGGTAGGCGGTATGTTTCGTACCACGCTGGCTGTACAGGATACCTGGACATTGGAGACAAGTGAAACCTGCCGCAATAATTTTGGCCCGATACGTGCGTTCGGGGCGATTGGCTGGATGATTGGCAGTCCAATCGGTGCTCTGGTTGTCGAGCATTACGGCTATCCAGCTCTGGGGTATGTGTTTGCGGGTCTTGCTGTTTTAAACATCGTACTGACAATGTTCATGCAGGATGCGGTCAAGGTGGAAAAAAGCGGTGGGATTCATGCAACGGATTTAAAGGAGCTGCTGCTGGATAAGAAATATGTTGTCGTGGTTCTGATTTTTCTGTTTATCAATGTGATTGCGACTGCGGATATCTACACGACGGTGGATAAAATGATGGCGCTGGGCGCAAAGGAGGGCATGGTCGGTGCCAGATGGAGCATTCAGGCCTTTACCGAGCTGCCGCTGTTTTTTGCGGGAACCTGGCTGTTAAAGAAATTCGGTGATTATAAGCTGATGATGTTTGGTACCTTTATGTATATCATCCGCTTTCTGGGCTATGCCGTTGTACAGAGTCCGGAAATGATGATCGTGGTGACGCTGATGCAGTGTATCACCTATCCGCTGATCATGATTACCAGCAAAACACTGGTGGATGATACAACACCGATTCATCTGCGAAGCAGCGGGCAGACGATCGCTTCCGCCTTTTATGTGGGACTTTCCCTGCTGATCACCCCGGTGATTGCCGGAGCGATGGTATCCTCCCTGGGTGCCGATTTGACACTGGCGCTGATCGGTCTGAGTGGATTTGTACCGCTGGGACTTGGTATTTTATACAAACGTCTGGATTAACAAATGTAACCGGTTATCACCTGCTCCTTAATTTCTGTGAAAAAATAGTGTATAATACGAATTAGAAATGTGAGGAGAGTTCATATGAGTAAATTTGATACAATGGATTATATTATCTGTGCCGCAGTTCTGTGCTATGGAATTTATCTGACCGTACAGAATGTGCGCCTGTTTCTTGCCAATCAGAGGGTGAGAAAGGAATATCTGAAGAAGCATAAGGACGGCTATACCATGGTGAATCAGTATCTGCCGTATATGATTTTTTTCCTGGGCTTTTCTGTGATTGGCATCATTGGTATCTTTGTGATGGAAAAGAATACGAAGGATGAGCTGTATGTTTGCTTTGCGCTCGCATTGATGGCGATTATCTGTGCGGGAATGGCACTGGATTCCATCGTGAAGCGGCGGGCAATCGTGGATGATGACGGCTTTGTATATGAAAAAGCGCATTATCGCTTTCGCTCCATTCTGTCAATGGATCCCATGAAATCCATTATCAAAAATATTGATATTCTGACAACGGAGCGCCAGCATGTTGTGGTATCCAAAAAGATGGGTGTCTATCTGCATGAATGCTTTCTGGAATGGAAGAAACGAAAGAAGAATAAAAATAAATAAAGAAATCTGGAGGAGGAAGCTATGATTAAACTAGCGGTATTTGATGTTGACGGTACTCTGGTAACGAAAGGGAACCGCAGGGTTCCTGCATCGTGTGTCCATGCTCTGAATGAGCTTTCAAGGAAGGGAGTGAAGTTGGCAATCGCCAGTGGCAGACCTCCTTTTGCTATGGAACAGAGTCTGCTGGAGCAGGTGAGCTTTGATTACTTCGTCTGCAGCAACGGCGCATTTGTGCGCAATGCACAGCATGAGGTGCTCTATCATTACAGCTTTTCCATGGAGGAAACACGAAGCCTGATCCATGCCTTTAAAAAGACGGATAATGCATTGATGTTTCAGTGTCAGGATGCGGCACACTGCTATCACGGCTATAAACGGATTGCCAATATGCTGCAGAATTTTCTGGGAAGACTGGATATTCTGGTGGATGAGCGAGAATCCGAGGGCTATCTGCAGGATACCATGCCGTTGGCAGCTGTCGCCAAAATAGAGGATGCTGATCTGGCCACGATGAAGGAGCACTTCCCGCAGTTTATGTTTACACCGTTTGATACCTGCTTTTACGATATCAACGGAACGCATAACAAAGCAACGGGCGTGTCGCATATATGTAAGGCGATGGGCTGGAGCATGCAGGATGTCATCAGCTTCGGAGATGATTACAACGATTTGGAAATGCTCAAGTCATGTGGAATCGGGGTTGCGATGGGGGATGCAAGAGAGGCTGTGAAGGAGGCCGCAGATTATGTGAGCGGACTGTGCAGCAAAAACGGAATTGCACAGGCGCTTTTACATTACGGATTGATTGACGGAGTGTGTGATGATGAAGCTGTTTCTGAGTGATCTGGATGGAACGCTGATGGATGTGCACGGCAATATACAAAAGCAGGATGTACAGGCGATTCATACGCTGACAGAGCACGGCATTGCTTTTGGAATTGTAACAGGACGGGACTACGGCTTCTGTCAGAAGCTGATCAGGCGTTATAGGCTTGCTGCGGATATGATTATCGGAAATAACGGGGGCTCTATCTGGATTCGTGATGAGAAGGTCATGGAGGAGCAGATCGAGGCCAGGGATGTCATACGCATTATGGAGTTTTTAAAGGATCATGTGGATGAGATAAACCCCTTTGTGTGCAATGAGAAAAGCACCTTCTTTTTCATGAAGGAGCAGTATGCACCGAAGCACTGGGACGAGGTAAGAGAACAGCTTTCCTATCTTGGGGATATTGCAGAGCAGGATCTGCTGCGATATTTGAAGGAGAAGCAGGAGCCGGTGGTGAAAATCAGTATTCACACATATACACAGGAACGCCGGGATATCTGGCTGCCGATATTGTGTGCGCAATTTCAGGATACCTATGAAATCCTACCGACATCCTTTGATTATATCGAAATCACCCGCAAGGGAATCGATAAGGGAAAATCCTTTTTACAGGCATTGGAATATGTAAAGCTGTCACAGGAGGAAGTCGCATTCATCGGAGATGGTGCCAACGATATTCCACTGTTTCATGAGGTGGAAAAAAGTTTCTGTATGGCTGGTGCAGCGCAGGAAGTGCGCAGAGAAGCTGCACATGTTGTAAAAAGTGTTGCAGAAGCTGTGACTTTTGTTATAGAATAGAGTACAAACAACAAACAACATAGTAAATAACTTAAAGGAGTGTTTTTATGGCTAAGAAAAAAACGACAACAGGGCAGACATCGGCAAGAATGGTTATGGATGTTCTGAAGAAGCACTATGCATTCACACCGGATACGGCCGTTGGATACAATGCATTCAAAAATCTGCGACTGTCCACCTCTGTGATTGCGTACACCATTGCCAATCTGATGGAAACCGATGTCATTATGAAAACCGATGATGACCGGTATTATTTCGTAGAGAAAAATTGGAACAAGGTCGTGCATAAGGTGAATTTTGCCTATGTCATTCTGCTGGGACTTCCCATCATAATCCTGCTTATTTTCTTAGGCATTCAGATGCTGATGAATTGATGATAGAAAGAAACCCGCTTATGGAAAAGGCGGGTTTTATCTGTGATTTGTATACGTAACTATTTCTCATAAAAAAAACCGGTTCTTCAAGGCAGCTTATTGCTCTGCTAACGAAAACGGGTTTTTTTTAGTTTGTGCATCAGGTATGATCGGATAATGTAACCCAATCCTGCATGCGTTTCATACTCTCGAGTGTTTCATTATAATCGGTCTCTGCTTCCAGCGATACGGCATTCTCATATCCGAATTTTCGCAGATTGGAAAAGATCATCATGAAGTCGATATCGCCCATATCGAAGGCAACGTGCTGAAACGGCTTTTCCAGCTCCGCATGGTATGCATAATCCTTAATATGAATGTGATCGATCCAAGGATAGATATAGTGCAGTTCTTCCTCCAGTGAAAAGGTCAGATACTCTGCGGGGACATTTTCCTTATAGGCGCGATAGCTGTTTGCCGGATCCCATAGCAGTTTAAGATAGTCACTTTTTATGGCCTTTACGATCTGAATGCTCATATGTCCCTTTGGAAGATGGGAATACGGACAGTTTTCCAGCACCAGCGTCACATGCTCCTCCTCTGCAATCTGCACAGCCTGGCGGACATATTTCATAATCAGTGCAATATGCTCCTGTGTGCCATAGGCAGGCGGCCGGTTATCCGGGAAGCGGAATGGAAAGATGCGTACCCTTGGACAGTTCAGCTTTTTAGCGATGCGGCATGCGCTTTTCAAATAGCGAAGATGTGTACTGACATCCCCTTCAATCGCATGAAATGCCGGATTAAACAGACTTACTTTATCGTTCTCCATCAGCGGACACAGAAAAAATACGGTACTTGCAATACAGGAAACCTTCAGATCATAGGTATTCAGCAAGGTGCGAATGGTGTTGATTTCCTTCAGGCTGCACTCTTCAATACTTTTTCCAAACACATTATGCAGCTCTACGTGCGTATAACCATAAAGTCTGGCTATGCGTAAGGCGGTTTCCAGATCCTCATCAATCTGGTCTGTAATTACAGATGCGTACATAAGCTCACCCCTCTGCAATTATTATAACAATATAACAATAGACTTGCAAACGATTTCAAACAAATTGATAAAAATATGTTATAATGTAATTACAATTAGTTGCTTTTCGGAAGCTTCCATTGTATAATCAGTTTGAAAAAGGAAAGAGGTAGATAGTATGTATCCTATGAAGCTAAAGCCTGTATATGATAAAACCATATGGGCAAACGATCGTCTGACAACCATGCGCGGTATGGAAGAAAAAGGGCTGGGTACCTGCTGGGAGATCAGTGCCCATCCACATGCAAAAAACGTGATACTGAATGGGAAATATGCAGGGAAAACGCTGGATGAGCTGATTCAGGCGGATCCGCAATCCATACTGGGAGAAAAACAGCTGCATCAGATGCTGCGCCTTGCATATCTGGACGCCAGAGAGGATTTGTCCATTCAGGTGCATCCGTATGATGAATATGCAAGAGCGCATGAAAACGATGAAGGAAAAACGGAGTCCTGGTATATTCTGGAAGCAGATCAGGGAGCTACGCTGGTAGCCGGAACGACTGCATCGGATGCAGCGGTAATCAAAGCTGCTGTTGCAAATGATCAGGTTGAGGATTATGTGCGCAAGGTCGAGGTGGAGGCCGGTGATTTCGTATGCATTGATGCCGGTATGCTGCATGCACTGGGAAAAGGCATTCTCGCACTCGAGGTTGGACAGAATTCCAATACGACCTATCGTTTTTATGATTACCATCGTAAGGATGCGAATGGCAGAGAGCGTGAGCTGCATATTGATAAAAGCTTTGCTGTCGCAGATTTCGGACTTCGCTGTGAAAAGGTGGCATCGCCTTTTACGGATGCGGATACCACGCAGGAGAAAATGCTGGTTGACCGGCGGGAATTCAGCGTGCGTCTGGTTGATGTTGCGGGAAGCTATGTGCTGCCGCAGGATGAGAAGCGCTTTTACTGTCTCAGCAATGTTTCCGCAGACTGTGTCCTTCGCTATCAGGGCGAAGAGCTTCCATTTGCGTTTACAGAGAATATTTTCGTACCGGCTGGCTGCCCGGATATCGAAATCTGTGGAAAGGCGCGTATTCTGGTAAGTTTTGTAAGATAAATTTTTCACACAATATTCACATAAAAACGTGTATGTGGCTAAAAATAGCTGTAAATATGCGTTTTTTTCTATTTCAGATAGAACATTTTGGTTAAAATGTGTGATTACATTTGTAATTATGTGAGAAAAATTTATCAAAACAGTTGAAATTACGAGGAACGTGGTGTAAGATTACAATGTAAATAGCGGAGGTAAGCGATTACATTTCAACGAAAGCTGGTCACTTCGAAATGTGAAAGCTGCCATAACACAGACAGAGCTGGTATGGTCTGGTGTTTCAAAACGTATACCTTATGAGACATACTGAAAAATCCCTGTTTTCTATGCAAACGCATAAAAAAACAGATGATTTTACAGGAATATCATCTGTACTATTAAGTATAGGTTCATGCATAAGGCGGGTAAGAAAAAGGATTTGGTAGGGAAGCCAAAATATTTTTTTGGCCTTTCGCACCGTAGTTTTGTTCTGTGTCCGTGAAAAAAAGGAGGACGACAAATGAAATACGTGATTATGGTAAGTCATGGTGAATTTGCACCGGGACTGCATTCCGCTGTCAAAATGATGACAGGCGAACGTGACGATGTCCTGAGTACAAGTCTGAAGGCTGATATGAGTGCTGATGAATTTGCAGCAAACTTCAGAACTCTGGTAGAGCCGCTGAATGCAGACGACAGTGTTATTCTGCTGGCAGACATTCTAAGTGGATCTCCATTCACCAACGCACTGGCTGTTCTTGATGAAAAAGGCCTGATGCCGAACACATTAGTGATTGCAGGTATGAATATGCCGCTGGCAATCACCGCCGTATTGATGAAAGATAATTTTGACGATGCAGAGCTGTTGAAAGAAACGCTGCTGAGCGAGGGTCATGCCGGTCTTACTGAATTCAAGGTAGAGAGCGATGACGCGGAAGACGATATTTAAACATCGGAATTTAATCTAAGGAGGACATAAATCATGATTAGTTTTGTACGAGTTGACGATCGTATCATTCACGGTCAGATCATCACACGCTGGTCCAAGGAATATCCTTGCGACGGTATCATTGCAGTAAACGACAAGGCTGCTACTACACCTGTTCTGAAACAGTCATTCGTAGCATCCACAGACAAAAAAGTATTTGTATGGACAAAGGAACACTTCCTTGAAAAAGCACAGACAGTGCTTGACAGCAACAAGCGATACTTCCTGATTACGAAGAATCCGGTTGACATGAAAGAGCTGCTGGTTGACAACAAGTTTGTACCAAGTGATGTAAAACGTGTTGTTATCGGTCCTTGCAACGACCGTCCAGGTGCTACCAAGCTGGGGCAGAACCAGTCCATCACACAGGAAGAAGCAGAAGCATGCGAAGCAATGACAAACGCTGGTTTCGATGTATTCTTTGCACTGCTGGAAGAAACTGCTATCGGTTCCTGGCCAAAATTCAGATCTAAATTCGGATACTAATAAATTGGGAGATTTGTGTTCGAATTAGATTAGATAAATTCAAAAAGGAAAAGGAGATGAATTTATGATTTCTTGGGTACAGGCTGCTTTACTCGGTCTTATGAGTTGTTGTGCGGCCTCCACAATTGCATGTTTAGGTACTACAGTTGGTAACTACACATTGAACAGACCATTGATCGCATCCGTATTTGTAGGGTTGATCCTTGGTGACGTTAAGGGATGTATTCAGATTGCAATCCCTATGCAGATTATTTATATCGCGCTGGTAACTCCAGGTGGTACCGTAGCAGCGGATTTACGTGCCGTTTCTTACATTGGTATCCCTCTGGCTTGGGCTCTTGCGAAATCTCAGGGTCTTGACCTTGGTGGTTCTGAAGCAAGTGGTCTTGCAGGTGCTTTAGGTGCCATGGTTGGTACTGTAGGTACTGTACAGTTCTACGGAACTGCGATGATGAACCTTGTTTGGCAGCACATTGGATGGGCTCGTCTGGACAAGAAAGATTTCAGTATTATCGGTAAGGTTGAAGTTATTTTCCCTCTTATCTCTCACTTACTGATTTCCTTCATCCCTGTTATGCTGATTGTTTACTATGGTGCAGATGCTGTTGACCAGTTCAAGGAAGCACTGCCTATGGATTCCTGGTATATGAAATCCCTGTTTACATTAGGTAGCTTGCTGCCTGCAGTCGGAATCGCAATCCTGCTGAAATCCGTTGTAAACAAGGCAACTGACCTGATCTTCTTCTTATTTGGTTTCACACTGGCAGGTTCTATGCACCTGACTCTGATTGCTGCAACTGCAGTTGGTGCTGTATTTGCATTGATTAACTACCAGATGACGATGATTAGAAACAGAGCTGCAGCAGGTCCTGCAGGAATTGACGATGATGAGGAGGACATTTAATTATGAAAAAGGTATCGAAAAAGTCATTAAATAGTTCTTTCTGGCGTTGGTTCTATGGTAACCTGACTTGCTTCTCTCACGAGCACATGCAGACATTCGGTTACATGTGGTCCATGTTACCAATTATCCAGGAATTATATGAAACAAAAGATGAGCAGGCTGAAAAGCTGCAGACATATTATCCATTCTTCAACACTGAGCCTCAGATTGGTTCTATCGTAGTTGGTATTACCGCTGGTCTTGAAGAAGCTCGTGCAAACGGTGCTGAGGAAATCGATGATGAAATGATCAATGGTATTCGTGCAGGTCTGATGGGTCCTCTGGCTGGTATCGGTGACTCTCTGATCGTTGGTACGTATATTCCAGTATTATTAGGTATCGCATTAGGTCTTGCTGAAGGCGGATCTATTATTGGTCCTCTGTTCTATATTGTTGTATGGAACGTGACAAGTATTTTCTTCCAGAAATGGATCTATAACAAAGGTTATGAACTTGGTGGTTCTGCTGTAGAAGTTATCGTTGGTGAGCAGGCAACTGCATTACGTGAATCCGTAATCGTTATGGGTCAGGTAATCGTTGGTGCTATGGCTGGTACTTGGGTATCTATTACTACTTCTGTACAGCTGACAACTTCTATTCAGGATAAGAAAGAACTTGTTATCGAAGGTTCCAAAGTAATCGAAAAGATTACAGGAACTCAGGAAGTACCTGTATTACTGCAGGAAAAACTGGATGGCGCATTCCCTGGCGTATTGACTCTGCTGTTCGTACTGGGCTGCTGGTGGTTAATGGCTAAGAAAGCAATTAGTCCAATCAAAATTATGCTGCTGATGGTTGTTGTAGCTATCGTCGGTGTTCTTGTTGGATTCTTCGATCCAAATCTGTCTTACTAATCAACAAAAAAATAGAAATATCATCCCTGCCTCCCAAGTGGGGATGATTTCTTTATAACAGGAGGTATAAGCGATGAAGAAATCAGAGAAGGATGCATTGAAACAGAAAATACAGTCTGAAAATATACTGGTACGCCGGCTTGGAAGCTGGGTCAAGGTTGGAGGAATTATCTTCCTTGTGACTGCAGGCCTTTGTGTCTGGGGATTTACCGGTATGAAAGATCCTATTTTACCGGATATCAGTGATACAGTCCGTAATGTGATTAAGTGGATTGCTCTGGTTGGTGCAATTCTATCTGGTGGATTCACCATTATGTCCTTCATGAGCTTCCGTAATGGGAAGAAGCATGTTTTGGCAATGATTGACGAATTGAAAGGGTTTTAAAAATATCCCAATCTAATTTAGATATCCGAAAACTTCCTATGGGAAGTTTTTTTGTGCTCGATCGTGCGTATGAATGCATTTATACACATTTGTAACATAGGCAGCAAGGGAGGGCATATGATGCCGATGACTTCAAAACAGATCGTTAAAGCTTAAACAGAGCAGGTTTATTGATATGAATGGTAGGTTCTCATAAATTATGGAAAGAAGCGGTGTTGTTCCTTTTCATGCATAAGTGCATCCGTTTGCACGAGATATGAGCGATCCAGTAATCCAAAAGCATTCTGATATTCTGTCATTTAAACATACAAAAGCCTAGAAAAGGCGACTATATGCTATACAGTAGGCAACCAAGGAACGTCATAGCTGGACCATCTTAATTGAAAGTGATATTTATTTACGAATAAAAAAGAATAACCGAATACTCAGTTATTCTTCCGTTTCTAAATTAGCATTGTATGCATCGAAATATTTTTCATATAGAGTGAAATCTTCATCAACGAGAATAGCACCCGCAAACAGTGCCTCCGGATATCGATCAATCGCCTCCTGTGTAGTGGGGCGTGTATTTTGACTGCGTTCCCATTTTCCGTTTCCTACAACACGGTAATCATTATTTACATGTTCAACGCATTTGTTGCCAAACTTATCCAGCATCATAGGGATATACATTTCCTCGGCATACCAGGATAATTTGAATGTCGTGGAGCAATAGTCAAAGTTATCCGCAAGAATCTGTGCACTGGTATGTGTCAGCATAAACCATGGGCTGCCAATTTGAATGACATCATGCAATGTTCTACGGATGTGCAGAGCATACAGTAAGCTTCCGAAGCCTCTGGTTATTGCACGCGTCGCTTTTCCTCTTGGAAAGGCCAGAAGATTCGTGAAGGGATAATACTTTAAAGTCTGTTTGCGAAGCGCAGGCTCCTCTTTCTCAGACGTTTCAACATAATAGAAATCCTTACCATTCTGTTCTTCCAGAAATGCGGTAATTTCCTCCCTTGTTTTTATCGGCATCATACCATCATTCAAATTTATATAATAATCAAATCCGATCTGAACAGCTTCCTTCATCTGAATCAGTGTACCCCTTGCCATTGACATATCGCCTTCCTGAGCGAATTCCTGTGTGTGGGAAATATGTACTCTGGAATAATCCATGTAAACAAATTGAACCTGTTCTCTCAAATCATCATCATTGATCATAATAAAAACGTGATCCCCTTGTTTGGTAAGCTGATTGATCGTTTCTACAACCTCATCGTATTTCCGGTCTGAATGCATCAGATATGCTATTTTCATAATCATTCCTCCATATACTACCTGTCTATTATATCATTTTCAGATGAAAATTGTAGTGATAATCGTCATTAGAAATTCTCACAGGATGAAAGCAATATCATTTCTACAATGGAAAGTATGCGGAAGAGGTATGGCAGGGCTGGATTTGCTGTACGTAAACATAAAACTGCTGAATTACTGAGGGAATCGTGCAGAGCATAACGCCATACAAACGCTGCGCTATTGTTATTTTTACGCTGAAGCTAACAAAGGACTACCGTTCAGTCGAAAAGATGTTTCTACGGATGTGCTTTCATGCTTTCTCACATAACAGAGTGGATGCAGAAGATTTCACTCCCTATAGGATACAGAGCAGAGATAAAGAACGCTTTCACCTGCTTTTGATTCAATATATAGGTATTCACTGCTGCTGAACATCTACATGTGAGGATGGCACCGGTGTAAATCCAGATGTCAGGATATGCTGGAGGGTACTGCTCAAATTGGTATGGAAATCAGAAAAGCAAAATGAAATTCGAGATATTGTATATTCTGGTTTCATGGATTATATTTTTGTATAAGCTGATAAAAAAATATCCCGTTATTGGTGACAGGATATTCTTTTCGTGTTATTTCAACCAGCCGAAATCCTTTAGACAGGCATCCACATTTTCTTCAAAGGTGCCAAAATCAATACCATGTGCTTTCAGTTTCCGGGTATCCAGACGATAATCCCGGAAGCGGTCTGCATAGCGTTCATGATTTGGAAGAATGCAGGCATCGATTTGTTCCTGTGTGAATCCCAGCTTCTGTGCTACGATTTTTGCGGACTCATAGGTGTTATGCGTGTTGGTATCAGATACATGATAAATGCCGGAAGGCAGCTCGATAATTTTATCAAATACATCTGCCAGCTTCTGTGCATACGTCATTCCTCGAATCTCGTTCACCGTAAATTTAGCAGGGGCCTGATAGAACATGGCATTCATAACATTACGGATAATGTTCGGTGATGCCTTGATTCCCGGGCGGCTCATGCCAAGCATCCAGGAAAAGCGCAGTATGATATAGTCTTCCAGCGATGAGGTTATAAAGTCTTCACATTCCACCTTGTGATTGCCGTATGCCGTAACCGAGCATAACGAAGTGTCCTCTGTGAACGGCCCTTCCTCTGTTTTGCCATTAAAGCATTGCTCTGTACTGATAAAAATCAAGCGGGCATTTTTTTCTTTGCAGGCAGTCGCGATTTCCTTTGTACAGTCCACATTGATACGGTGTGTTAACTCCGGATACTTCTCACAGTCCGCTGTCTGAGCCATGGCTCCGGTATGAAAAACATAATCATAATCATGGGATTTAAACCAGCTGCGCACAGCATCGGTATCCCCTAAATCCAGCTCTTTTCTAGTAAGTGAAATGATCTCCATAGAGCTTTGCAGAGCCTCTTTTACCAGGGAGGCAATATAACCGTTCCCTCCAGTGATAACTATTTTCTTCATTTTTATTGCCCTCTTTCGTTTCGGAAGCCTTCCAGAATAGCGATGGAGCTGCTGGTACCGATTCGTTCAGCACCTGCCTCAATCATAGCCTTGCACGTTTTCCAGTCACGTACACCTCCGGCAGCCTTGACCTTTACATCATCACCCACGGTCTCCTTCATCAGACGGACATCCTCCAGGGTAGCTCCGCCGGTTCCAAAGCCTGTGCTTGTTTTGATATAATCCGGCTTCACCTTTTTTGCGATTTCCGCCAGCTTCCTGATTTCATCCTTTTCCAGATAACAATTTTCAAAGATGACCTTACTGATTACCTTATGCGCACGACAGATTTCTGTAATCTGTCGCATTTCCTCTTCGATATAGTCCCAATGTCCCATCTTTGCCTCTCCGATGTTGATGACATAATCAATTTCATCAGCACCATCCTGTATTGCCTTTTTTGTTTCCTCCACCTTGATTTCCAAAACACTCTGCCCCAGCGGGAAGGAAATTGCAGCGCCCACATGCACATCGCATCCCTCCAGCAGCTCCTTGCAAACGCGCACCTGTGCAGAATTGATTGCGACCATTGCAGTCCCCAGCTCTCTTGCTTCCTTACAAAGCTTTTCAAAGTCTGCTCTTGTCGCATAGGCCTTTAAAAAGGTGTGGTCGAAATATTTGGCGAGTGATGCTTCTGTTAGCGTATTGATGATGTTCATATGATACCCTCCTTTAATGTAATTACATTATAACATTGTGAACTTATGTTGTCAAATGGTACGCTATCCGTTATAATTAAGATATTGTGAAAAGGAGTCAAACATTATGGATGAGCGAATCGCAAAACAGTTTACAATCAGTAAGGCATCACCGGTGCCCTTATATTTTCAGCTGAAGACACAGCTGGTGGAGCTGCTGAAGCAGGGGATCTTTCAAGCCGGGGATAAGCTGCCGACCGAAGCAGAATTCTGTGAGCTGCTGGATATTTCGCGTCCTACTGTACGGCAGGCCTTTTCTGAATTGATCAATGAAGGCTACATCACACGGCATAAAGCAAAGGGCACCTTTGTATCACGCCCGAAAATTGAAGGCTACTTCTTTCAGAAGCTGGGGAGCTTTGACGAGGAAATGCGCAGTCTTCATCTGACCCCATCCACCAGAGTGATTGTCAGTGAGGTGATTGAGCTGCCGGAGGAATGTGTGGAAATTTATCCAAAAAGCAGAAAGGTATTTCACCTGCAGCGTCTTCGTTATGCGGATGAGGAGGAGATGGTGCTCGTCAATACCTTTGTACCATATGAGCACTTTTTGGATATTGAACTGGAGGATTTTGAACAGTCTTCCTTATATGATATCTTCTCACAGAAATATCAGACCGAAGTTGCCTATGTCGATCGCACAGTGGAGGCAAGAAAGGCGGGACAGCGGGAGCGCACGATTCTGAATATGGAGGAGGACGGCGTCTTGATGCATGTGGAAACGGTTGCCTATACACAACAGGATGAGCCAGTGGAATATTCGATTGCGGAGTACCGCGGAGATCGTAATAAGTTTAAGATGCGATTGATTCGCAGAGAGAAGTAACTGTCATCAGAGTGGCGGTTTTTTTCTTTTCAGATGAATTGTGAGCTGTATGCAAAGGGATGTGGATTTTGCATGCTTTTTTTCTTTTTTGCGGTTGACAGAAGAAAGGAAACAGGATACAATACAGGTGTAAATGACATAATGATATAACAACTAGGAGGTGGTTATATGGAATTCTATCCTGGCTTTGATATTGAAAGCAGAGAGAAGGATATGGAATTCATCTATGGACCGGATGTGTTTGGTCCAAAGCCGGAGAAAAGAACACTGGAAGCAATCCGCTCCTCCCTGCAGGATCCATCCTGTACAGGCCCTGAAATTCTATACAGTATTGTTATGGATGTAGGAAGAAAACAGGATCTTGCAGCGATTACAGAACGCAACCTGCTGTATGGTGCCGTAACCTATGCAAAGGGGATTCTGGGAAAGGAACCGGTCCGTTCTCAGGGACACATACACGCAATATCCCCATCGTGTCAGTCATCAACCTGTGAGGTGTATGAGATATGGGATGGCGAAGCCTTTATCTATATGCAGGAATATGGAAAGGACGATGCGGGAAACTGTTATGCAGTACATGCGAAGGCAGGGGAAGTCGTCATCGTTCCACCGGGCTGGGTACATGCGACCATCAACGCCAATGTGGAAAAACCGTTAACCTTCGGGGCATGGTGTGTACGGGATTTCGGCTTTGATTATGAAGATGTGCGTGCGCATCATGGTATCGCTTATTTCCCGGTCGTAGAGGCTGGTAATATTACCTGGGAAATAAATCCTGCATATAAAAAAGCGAAGCTGCATGTGATAGCTGCACACGATTATCCTCAATTTCATCTGGAGCCGGGCAAGCCGATCTATACGCAGTTTATTGAAGACCCGGATCGCTTTCTGTTTGTATCAAGACCGCAGCTGAAAGAAAAAGAATGGGAGGAATTTCATAAATGAACATAAGGGAACCAAAAGTCATTCATGATTTTCAGGATGTAATCAAGGGCAGTGAAGTGAACACCTCTGCCAAGCTATATAAGGATGCAAAGGGCTTCTATCGTAATACTGCTGCATTGGCGGATGATACGTTGATGTATGAGGTTTATCACTATACACAGGGAAGCGACAAACGCGCAGGCAATCTGAACTGGGGACTGACTGTATTGTATCCCGTACTGGTAAACGGTGAATGCAATATGACCCGCGGACACTGGCATGAAAATCGGGAATGTGTAGAATTTTATTTCTGCATTGCCGGAGAGGGATTGCTGATGCTGATGGATGAGGATGGTACAACCTGGGCAGAAAAAACCTATCCCGGCTCGCTTCACCATATCGACGGACATCTTGCACACCGTCTGATCAATACCGGTGAAAAGCCTATGAAAATCGGTGCCTGCTGGCCATGTGATGCCGGACATGATTATGCCGCAGTGGAACGTCAGCCGTTTGGATATCGCGTATATAAAGAAGAAGGAACCCTTCGTTTTGAGAAAGTAGAGGACTAGAGATGAAAAGCAATTACAACAAATTTCCATCAACAAAAATCAAAGGACACGAGCATGCTGCCGTTGTCGGCTACAACAATATTCTGGATACATTGAAAAAGGAAATCCCATCCGGAAAATACATCCTAACCTGTGATGTGTATCCGGGAGTACGGGATGAAGAAATCCTTATGGAGCTGAAGAAGCTGGAGCCTGCTATGCTGATCAATATGATCGATGTATTCAAGGAAGAAAAAACGATTACGGAGCAGCTGAAGTATATCCTTACCGATGACCGTGTATTCGGTAAGATGTATTATGGCGAGGTTTCTGATTTTATCGATATGGAAAAGCTGGGGGCTGCAAAACAGCAGGTGGAAAAAGCCGATGGTCTGGTGATCGTATACGGCTTTGGCGCATCGCTGGTACATCCTGGCGATAAGCTGGTGTATTTCGATATGGCACGCTGGGAAATTCAGATGCGGTATCGTGCAGGCATGGGAAATTATAAATGCAGCAATTATGATGAAGATCCGCTGCGTAAGAACAAGCGCGGATTCTTCATTGAATGGCGGATTGCCGATAAACACAAGATGTCAGTGTTTGAGGATATCGACTGGTTGATTGATACCAATAAGGCAGATGATCCGAAAATGATTCCGGGTACTGCTCTGCGTGATGCACTGAAGCAGATTGCTCAGCAGCCATTCCGTACCGTTCCATATTTTGATCCGGGTGTATGGGGCGGACAGTGGATGAAGGAGGTCTGTGATCTTGACCGTGAAAAATCCAATTTCGCATGGAGCTTTGACGGTGTACCGGAGGAAAACTCCCTGTATCTGGAATTTGCGGATGCTGTTGTGGAAATTCCGGCAATGGATTTGGTGCTGTATCAGCCAAAGCCGCTGCTTGGTGAACAGGTTTATGCACGCTTCGGTGCGGAATTCCCAATCCGATTTGACTTCCTGGATACGATGGGCGGACAGAATCTTAGCCTTCAGGTACATCCGCTGACAGAATATATCAAAAAGCAGTTCGGTATGCAGTATACACAGGATGAGAGCTACTATATGCTGGATGCCGGAGAAGGCGCTTGTGTATATCTGGGTCTGAAGGACGGTGTGGATCAGAAGCAGATGATAGAAGATTTGCGTCGTGCAAACAAAGGTGAGATTGAATTTGATGCAGAGAAATACATCAACAAATTCCCTGCGAAGAAGCATGATCACTTCCTGATTCCTGCCGGTACCTGCCACTGCTCCGGTAGTGAGGCAATGGTGCTGGAAATCAGTGCAACTCCGTATATCTTTACCTTCAAGCTGTGGGACTGGGGACGTGTCGGTCTGGATGGCCGTCCAAGACCGGTACATGTGGAGCACGGAAAAGAGGTTATTCAGTGGGACCGTACGACAACATGGTGTGAGGAGAACCTGGTGAATGCGATTCATGAGGTGAAACGTACCGAGGACTATGTGGAAGAGCACACAGGTCTGCATGAGCTGGAATTCATTGAAACAAGAAGATACTGGACAGAAACCATCACACATCATGATACTGCTGGTACTGTCAATATGCTGAACCTTGTGGAAGGAAGAGAAGCTGTTGTGGAAAGTGAAGAAGGAAAATTTGAGCCATTTGTTGTCCACTATGCAGAAACCTTTATTGTTCCGGCAAGCACCGGCAAATATACGATTCGTCCTTATGGAGAGTCTGTCGGCAGCAAAATCGGAATTATGAAAGCTTACGTAAGAAATAACTCCTAAAATATACGCATACATGATATAATAATCACATGGAGGTGACTTCATGGAAAAGCTGGATTTTGGCAAGGGAGCCGTTCCGTTATATATACAGATAAAGAAGATCATCAAGGATAAGATTTTATCAAAGGAATATGCGCCTGGTGATTCCATACCGAGTGAGGCACAGCTGCAGGAAATCTTTCATGTGTCCAGAATCACTGCGCGGCAGGCAATCGCACAGCTGGAGAGTGAAGGTCTGGTTGAGCGTGCCCGCGGAAAGGGAACCAGAGTTCTGTTTCAAAATAAAATCGAAGAGCAGCTCGCAGGTATCAAAAGCTTTACCAATGAAATGCTGGAGCGCGGTATACAGCCGGGGACACGCTGGGCACATATCGAGCTGGTAAAGGCGGATCAGCATGTGGCGGATATCTTTGGATGCAAAAAGGGAGATCCTGTGTATCGTCTGGATCGTGTTAGAACCGGGGATGATGTGCCGATCGTATATTTCGTCAGCTATTTTTCCAGAGACAGAAATCTGCCACTGGAGGATGAAAAATATACAGGAAGTATGTATGCACTGCTGGATGAACTAAATATTCGCAAGCCGGTGAAAACACGTGAGAATTTCAAAGCGATAACTGCAAGAAAAGAAGAAGCGGAGAAGCTGGATATTAAAAAAGGCGATCCACTGTTAATCAGAGAACGTGTATCCTATGATCATGAAGGCAACGTTCTGGAGTATACGATTTCCTATTATCCGGGAGAGCGTTATTCCTATTCTATTGAGCTAGGATAAGGGTGCGATTGTAACGCATCCTTTTTTCAGGATAGTGATGATATTCAACTGCATGGATAAAACAGCAAATGAATAGCGCTGTTCATGCGATCATTGTACCCACGCAAAGTGTGGGAATGGAGGAAGCTATGACAACTTTAGATAAGCGTATTCCCTATTATCCGGTGCTGATGGTATTGACACAGCCGCCGGTGATTACGGATATCCCATTGGCAAAGGGATATTCCTTTCACCCCTATGAGCCATCCTATAAGGAGGCATGGATTGCATTGCATGTATCACTTGGTCAGCTGGAAAGCATGGAATCTGGCAGACGCTATTTTGCGGAAACCTTTGAAACTCATCCAAAGGAGCTTGCGCAGCATATGATTCTGGTGGTTGATGAGAACGGAAACCTTGCAGGAACGTCATCGGTCTGGGAGGGATTTCATTTCGGTGAACGGCGTATGCGGGTACACTGGGTCGGTGTTGATGAGCGTCATCAGAGAAAGGGACTAGCGAAATCCCTGATGCTGAAAACGATTAAGCTCTACAGCAGCCTGCATTGTGAGCATCCTCTGTATCTGACGACACAGACAAACAGCTATGTAGCTATTTCTATGTATCAGCGTCTCGGCTTTACGGCGTATAGGGGAAGTATGCCGGTGAATTTTCATGCAAATGCCGATACCTTTGCACAGGATAATGAGACTGCCTGGAGAATCATCGAGGAACAGCTGCACAAGCTGTGAACAAGGATTACGTATAGAAAGCAGAAGAAAGAGCAGGTAGCGCTGAATACATTGTTTATCAAAAAAAGGAAGCATGGACGGTACGCTTACGGCGCCAGAAATATGCTTCCTCTTTTTCATTTCTGTATATTTTTCTTGATGTGGATAAGCCCGTGATACTGCTTATTTGCATATGTGCAAGGCTGTACAAAAGATAGGGTTGACTGGATATGCTTTTGATGCCCAAGGTGATCGAAGCATATGGTATCAGGTCCTGCACATGTATCCTTAGAAGGAGATCTTGTTTTCTTTGAAAAATTGATGAACAGGAACCGGTGGGGAGTAGTAATAGCCCTGAATCAGCGTGCAGTGCAGCTCTGCGAGAAATTGTACCTGTTCCTTTGTTTCCACACCTTCCGCAAGGACGGGAAGGTGAAGCCTGTGCAGCAGGGGGATGATGTGCTGTAAGGTTATCTGCTGGCGAGTGTTCCATGGCTTGGCAAAAAAGGAATGGTCCAGCTTTACCATATCCACATCGATCCAGCTCAGGATATGCAGATTGCAGCGTGCACTTCCAAAATCATCCAGAGAACAGCGCAATCCCGCTTCCTTCAGTCTTTGTATAAATATCTGTACCTGTTCTCTCTGTTCAAAGGGGATATCCTCATGCAGCTCCAGTTCCAGTAAGGAAGGAGCGATGCCATAGCGTTGGCAGATAGCGAGGATTTCTCCGAGATAATAGTGCCCGTCCTCGAAGGATGCCTTGGATACGTTAATACTGATAGGAAGAGGCGGCAGTCCCTGTGCATGGCGCTGTGCAAGAAGCTGACAGACGCGTTCAAACATATAGGTGTCCAGCAATCGAATGCAGGTATTCTGATCTGCGATAGGAAGAAATTCCTGCAGGGGTATACAGACGCCGTTGTGAATCCAGCGAAGCAGTGCCTCTGCACCAACGACCTGTTGTGTTTCGGTATTGATCTTTGGCTGTAGAAACAGCTTGAATTCCTGTCTGTGCAGGGCGTTAAGAATGTTTTGTTCCAGCTGATAGCGGTGATGCAGCACATCCTTTGCCTGTCGAGAATAAAATGCATAGGATGTGGAAAACCGTTCGCTGTCTCGATCATGCAGACGGCAATATTCCGCATACTGTATGGCATCCTCCAGTGTATCCGAAGCATAGGGCTGACAAATGCCGAACGAAAGAGCAAGCCGTGCAGCATACAGCTGCTGTGCAATGGCATCGCAGGAATCATCCAAATCATAGATCAGACGCAGCGCATCCAGTCGTGTACAGGATGGCAGCAGAAAAAGCAGACGATAATCTGAAAGCTGGGCAATCTGCGCTTTTTGGGGCAGCAGGTGCTGTGCCTGTTCAAAAAGCTGATTCATAAGCTGAAGCACTCGCGTTTTTCCAAACAGCAGCACCAGCTGTTCTGCATGCTTGATTCCCATGGTCATGACACAGCAGTTCACCCGTTGCTCCTGTGCATGGCTTGTATTTGTTTTTTTCATAGCGACACCTCTGCTGTAAAGTGTTGCCGCTTTTTCTTTTTTTATGTATGCTTTCTTTGTATACTGCTTGGAATATGCATCAGCTTTCGATACTTCGTGACGGTTCTGCGTGATACACTGATATCCATCGTCCTCAGCTTGATGACGAGCTGCTGATCGGAGAGGGGATGTGATGTGTCCTCATGGTGCAGGATATCTGCGATTGCACGTTGTACGGCATCACTGCTGTCACCCTGTGCAGTTGTTGTACGCAGCAGGCTGCGGATCGGATAGCATTCCCCGTGAAAGAGATAGTATTTGTGCTGTAAGGCTCTGGATACAGTTGAAACATGCAGACCCATTCGATCTGCCAGATTCTGCAACGTGCAGGGCTGCAGCTCATATGATGCTTTTGTATAGTAACCAGCTCATTCATAATCAGCAGAAGTGTGGCATTTCTGCGGTTCAGTGTTTCAAACAGCAGATTTGCCTCACGGAAATAGGCTTTCAGCTGCTCATTTTGTTCGATTGCCTGTATATACTGCTCCTGCACAAGCGTAGCGCCATAGCGCATCGGTATGATTTGAAGCTGCTTGTCCTGTACACAGATTTCCACCTCGGGCAATATCGTTTCCACGCGATCTTTTGTATACTCTGCACAGGGATTCGGATTACAGGTACGAAGGGATGCAATGACCTCCCTTACCTCCCTGACGCTGATCTGCATCCCTCTTGCAATAAGGGCTATATCACCCTCTGCAAGCTCCTGTGCATATTCTGACAGGATTTGTTCCCCAAGGGGATTATGGCTTCGCCTGCATTGCAGAAGCATAGCTTCACGGATACTGCGTGCTGCGACTCCGCAGGGCTCCAGGCTTTGCAGGATTTCAAGCTGCTGCAGTAGCGTTTCCTCATCGGTATGCAGGTCTTCACAATAAGCACGAATAGAACCGCTTAAAAAGCCGTGTTCATCCAGTGATTCAATCAGATAGGAGCACAGTGCTTCATCATAGGGCTGTCGCAGCGTGTGCAGCTGCATGTACAGATCCTCCTGTAAGGATGGCTGCCGTATTGCATTTTGCAAAAGATAGTCGTCCCCCTGTACACAGGGATGAAAGTCGAGAAACGGATTTTGCTGTACACTTTCTGAAATCAGCTCCAGCAATTCGCGGCTGTCCATTTTCAAAACCTCCAGTGCCTGCCGATTCTTCTGTGTGAGGATGTGTGTCTGTTTCATTGTCTGGTTCTGCTGCAGGAATTGCGTCATATCATCACCTCTATCATTCTCTTTTATAACCTAGCAAAAATCGTGCCAACATTTGTACATTTCCATAAGTTTCCACATTGACTTTCAAATCTTTGCCCTATACACTTATCATAAGGAAAGGAAGTCGGTAACAGAATGTTGGAAAAGGTATATGCCTATGTGGTGGAGGCTACAAAACATGGATTGAGCGATCAGGGGAATTCGCTTTATATCAGTGAACAACTGCAGCTGAGCCGCAATATGGTATCTCAGTATCTCAATCAGCTGTTTACCGAAGGACGTCTGTTGAAAATCAATACCAGACCGGTCGTATTTTATGATGGGGATACGATAGAGGATAGGTATGATGTTTCACTGCATCAGCGTGAGTTTACTTCCATGGAAGAGTTTCAGAAGGCACTGCAGCCGCATCAGCCGCAGGATTTTGAGAAGCTGATCGGCTATGATGAAAGTCTGTCTTCCCTGGTGAACCAGTGTAAGGCGACCATTTCGTATCCTCCTTCCGGTCTTCCGCTTCTGCTGTATGGACCAACAGGAACCGGAAAAAGCTTTCTGGCACAGCTTATGTATGAGTATGCAATAAATCAGGGGCTGATCGCAGAAGACAGAAAATTTCTGATTGTAAACTGCAGCGAGTATGCGAACAATCCGGAGCTTTTGACCGCAAATCTCTTCGGTCATAAAAAGGGGGCATTTACAGGAGCTGACAGGGATAATCCCGGTTTGATCAAGCTGGCAGAGGATGGTGTTCTGTTTTTGGATGAGGTGCATTGTCTGAAGGCGGAATGTCAGGAAAAGCTGTTTCTGTTCATGGATAAGGGCATCTATCATATGGTTGGCGATAATGAGAAATGGTATAAATCCAGTGTCCGTCTTATTTTTGCGACAACAGAAAAGCCGCAGGAGGTCCTTTTAAAAACACTGCTGCGAAGAATTCCGATGATCGTCACTGTCCCATCCCTTGCGGAGCGCGGCTCTCATGAACGTCTGCAGCTGATTCATTCCATATTCGAGGATGAGGAAAAGCGTATTCATAAGTCAATTCATATCTCTTCACTTGTTTATCGGCTCCTTTTGAGCTGCGAATTTGAAGGCAACATCGGAGAGTTAAAAAATGCGATACAGGCAAGCTGTGTGAACGCATTGTTTGCTTCGGATCAAAAAAGCGGCATACTGGAAATACGTGCTTACAATCTTCCTGAGAAGCTGCGGGAAAGAAAGGATACAGGGAAATCGGTATCCAGAGAAGGGCAGCGCATGATTCCTGTCCATGAGCTGAAAAGCTTTGTGCTGAAGGAGCGTCCCATCATTCAGCTGTTGGAGCATATCCTTGCGGCATTTCAGACACCGCATGAATTTGCTGTCTGCTTTGATGAAGCAGGAAAAGCAATCCATTCCTATCAGGAAGCAACGATGCTGCGCAGCAGTGCTGCCTTGTCGGGGAATGAGTATGTGCAGGGGATTGTTACGAGTATCTTCGATATGCTGTCTCTGCGCTATGGCTTTAAGTATGTGAACAATGATCTGATTGCCATTACGGCATGTATTGTGGATTGTATGCAGAATACCTTGGAGCTTGGCAACTGGCAGGAGGCAAATCGCAAACAGATGGCTGCCCTGCAGAAATTTCTGAAGCAGAAGCTTCCCAGAGAATATGCGATTGCGGAGGAAATCCGCGAGCATCTTGAAAATAATCTGGATGTAAAATTTGAGGATTTGATTCCCATGATTCTATGCCTGCATTTGAAGCTGCTGAATCGCATGCAGGATTTGAATAAGCGAATCGGTATCATCATCGCACACGGCTTTTCCACCGCCAGCTCTCTTGCGGATGCCGTGAATAAATTTCTAGGACGCTATGTCTTTGATTCCATCGATATGCCGCTGCATGTTACGACACAGGAGATTACCGAGCGTCTGAACCGTTATCTCAGCAAAATCGGTCGTTTTGAGGAGCTGTTTCTGCTGGTGGATATGGGCTCTTTAGAGGAATTGTATAAGGGAATAGAAAATCAGAATGCCAATATCGGTATCATGAATAATGTGACAACCAAGCTGGCGCTTGAGGTAGGAAGCGGTATGATTCAGGGAACCGGCATGCAGGAGATATTTGAAGCGGTGCAAACCTACAGTGCATATCACTATCATATTGTAGAGCATCGCAGAAAGGAACAGGTGATTTTATGCTCCTGCGCCAGTGGAATCGGTACGGCAGAGAAGCTGAAAACAATTCTGAAGGATTCCCTGCCGCATAATTTCCCGATTCAGGTATTGACCTATGATTATAATACCCTGCTGGAGAAGCAGATGCACGATGCCTTTTTCGATACATATGAGGTGATTTGCATAGTAGGTACCCTGAATCCCAATCTAGAGGGAATTCGGTTTATTCCGATCGAGGATTTGATCATCAATGATACACTGGATGAATTGAAAATCTATTTCCAGGACTATATGCGGGAGGATGAGATGAAAACCTTCCAGCAAAACATACTGAAGAATTTTTCTTTATCCAATATTATGAACAATCTGACGATTCTAAATCCAAACAAGCTTCTGGAGCATGTTGCGGATGCGATTGATAAGCTGCAGCTGGAGCTGGGACTGCGCTTCACCAACAATACCTGCTTCGGACTGTATGTCCATATCTGCTGTCTGATTGAACGTCTGGTGACAAGAAGAGAGATTGAAATTTTTACGGATATCGAGGATTTTGCGCAGCAGGAGGCAGCCTTCATTCAGTGCGTAAAGCATGCGTTCAGTGTTGTGGAGAGTTATTACGGTGTGGAGATTCCGGTTGAGGAAATCGGATATATCTTTAATTATGTAGAGCATAATGACGGTTAGTAGAAGCCCTTTACATCAGGAAGGTATTCCTGTGTAAAAGGCTTTCGTTCTGTAAGGGGATGATGGCACGCAGCTTTTCATATCCTTGATTACACAAAGCAGCTTCATAAGGATCAAAAGGTCTGCACGATACATGCCTGAAAGATCCTTTATTTGAAGAAGTCCGATGTCGTTTGTAAGTGGCAGAGAGAACTGTTGTCAGTGAGTAGAGCTAAGATAATAAAAAGGATGATGTACAGGAAGGAATGATTATAATTTAAGGGCTGATACGTAACCGATGTGATTGCGTCAGCCCTTTATCTTGTTTGGCATGTAAGTGGAAGCGTACAGGGGCATTATTATGGCAGTGATAGCTGGAAGAAATAGCGTCGATGCAAAGCAGGATAGCGTCGATGCTGAAGCCCTTGCGGATATACTGGCATGCTGTATGCTTCATAAATGGGTTCACATAAGAAGGATTAACAGGGCAATATAGAAGGAAAAGGGAAGAAATCGGCAGTTTTCCAGTTTTTTTTAATATGTAAGCAAGGTTGGCACACCTTTTGCTACGTAAATAAGTGAAGGGAGATGAAAGATATGGCAAACATAATTCTGGCATCACATGGTGAGCTGGCAAAGGGTATGCTGCATTCCGCATCCATGATCATCGGTGATCTTACAAAGGGTGTGGAGGTGTTCTGCCTGTATCCGGGGCAGAATCCACAGGATTATGCAGATCAGCTTCGGATAAAGATAGAAACCAGCGATGATGCGTGGATCATACTGGCTGATATTCTGGGAGGCAGTGTGCATACGGCTTTATCACAGCTGACAGCCTTTGGCGATGTGACGGTTCTGTCGGGCATGAATTTGAATCTGGTGCTGAGTGTATTGCTGGGCGATCATGATGATGTCAGTGAGAAGCGTATGGTGCACATGATGGATGAGGCTAAAGCAGGGATTACCTGTAGAAAAAGCATAGATAAACAGGAAGAGGAAGATTTTTAGGAAAGGACAAAGAGACATGAAAAAAGAATTTTTGGATGTATTCAAAAGCAGGAAGCCGATTTTCGGCATGCTGCATCTGCTTGGTGACAATGATGAAGAGGTGATGGAGCGAGCGAAAAAGGAAATCAGTATCTATTATGAAAACGGGGTAGATGCTGTAATTGTGGAAAACTATTTTGGCACCTATCGGCACATGGTGCTGGTTCTAACGTATTTGCAGCAAAATTATCCCAATCAGATTTATGGAGTGAATTGCTTGGATCAGGACACCATGAATTTTGAATTGGCAATCAAATACGGAGCAACATTCGTACAGCTGGATTCCGTTGCCGGGCATTTGGAGGAACGCAATGACATCACCTTTGATGCCTTTATGAAGCTGTATCGCTCCAGGTTTTCCGGATATGTTTTGGGAGGTGTCCGGTTTAAATATCAACCGTATCTTTCCGGAAGAAGTCTGCAGGAGGATTTAAGAATCGGTATGACACGCTGTGATGCCATCGTGGTTACGCAGGATGCAACCGGTCAGGAAACAAGCATGGAAAAAATTAAGGAATTCCGTGATATTATAGGGGATTTCCCATTGATAATCGGAGCTGGTATGACACCGGATAACTGTGAAAAACAGTTGCATGTTGGAGATGCCGCCATCGTTGGAAGTTATTTTAAGGATACCTATAAGGATCACGGAGAGGTGGATGCACAGCATGTGAAACAAATGATCAGTGCAAGGAACGCCTGTTTGAAAGGGGGAGATTGACATGCTGAAGCTGCTGCGTGTCGATCACCGTCTGCTGCATGGTCAGGTTGCATTTTCATGGACAAAACAGCTGGGGGCGGATTGTATTTTGATTGCCAATGATGAGGTTGTGCAGGATGAACTGCGTATGACGGCGATTCGCATGTCAAAACCAAACGGCGTCAAGCTGGTAATGAAAAGTGTGGAGGATTCCATAAAGGCATTAAACAGTGGAGTAACAGACAAGTACAAGCTGTTTATAATTTGTGGGAACATACCGGATGCAGCAAGGCTTGTGAAGGGATATCCGTGTATTTCTTCAATCAATCTTGGCGGACTGAAAAATGAACCGGGGAAAAAGCAGATTTCAAAGGCCATATCGGTTGACGAGCAGGATGTGGAAATTCTAAAGGAGCTGCATGCCTTGGGTGTGGAGCTGGAAATACGTATGGTTCCAGGTGATCCGAAGCAGGATGCCCTGCAGCTGATATAGTAAGGAGGAAAGAAAGATGAATTTACTGATACAATCACTGTTGATCGGACTGGTCGCATTGTTCGGCTATGCAAATGCAATTATGGGAAGCTCCATGCTGGATCGTCCGCTTGTGATTTCACCACTGGTGGGACTGGTTCTGGGGGATTTACAGATGGGTATCATAGTAGGGGCAACACTGGAGCTGGTTTGGCTGGGAGCTTTTCCGGTTGGTGCCAGCAATCCGCCGGATATGGTTTCCGGGACGATTATCGGGGCATCCTTTGTAATCTCCAGCGGCAGTGAAGCCGGAACAGCAGTTGCACTGGCAGTTCCGATTGCAACGCTGGTATTGATGCTGAGCAATATCCTGATGATGTTTGTAATACCGCAGGTTAGCTGTGTTATGGCCGACCGTAATGCTGCAAAAGGAAATGTAAAGGGTGTTGAACATGCGCATTTGCTGGCTGTGTGCACCTTCCTTGTTCCTCTGTCTTTGCTGGTGGCAGTTTCCTACTATCTGGGGGCACCCTTCATTGCGGATATCGTAAAATCCATTCCTGCCTTTATCACACATGGGCTGGAGGTAGCTACCGGCATTATCCCTGCCATCGGATTTGCCATGCTGGCCAGAATGATTATGACAAAGGATGTCGCAGCATTTTTCTTCGGCGGCTTTCTTCTGAGTGCCTATCTGCAGGTGCCTGTGCTTGGCGTGGCATTGATGGCCTGCGTGATTGTCGTTGTGATTATGACAATTAAGAAGGATACAAATATGAAAATGGAGGGATTGCAGGATGACAACGAATTCTAATATGAAAAAGCTGAATAAAAAAGATCTGATGAGTATTTTCTGGAGATCCTGCCATCAGGATGCCTCCTGGAATTATGAGCGTCAGCAAAATCTTGCGGCCGGCTATACGATGTGCAAGGTCATCGGAAAGCTGTATGCGGATGATGCGGAGGGCAGAAGCCGTGCTTTACAGCGGCATCTGGAATTTATGGCGATTACTCCCCATCTATCCACCCTGCTGTATGGAATTCTTGCGGCAATGGAGGAAGAAAACGCAAACAATGAAAGCTTTGATGAAAATTCAATCAATGCTGTCCGCGCTTCCTTAATGGGACCGCTGGCCGGTATTGGAGATTCTCTGATTTGGGGCACTCTGCGAATTATTGCTGCAGGAATCGCGATTTCCTTTTCCAAAGATGGAAATATTATGGGACCATTGATTTTCCTTCTGATTTTCAATATTCCAGCCTGGCTGTTACGCTATTTCTGTCTGAACAAGGGCTACAGTCTTGGTGCAGATGTTTTCAAACAGGTAACGGAATCCGGTTTGATGGAGAAGGTGACCTATGCTGCATCTGTGGTCGGCTTGATGGTCATCGGCTGTATGAGTGCTTCCATGGTGTATTTTGAATTACCAATCAAAGTCGGAAGCGGCGATTTTGCACAGCCGCTGCAGGATTATCTAAATGAGGTTATGCCCTGTCTTCTGCCGCTGGCTATATTCGGTATTCTGTATTATTTCCTCGGTAAAAAAGTAAAAACCACGACCATTCTGCTTATCATTATCGCTTTGAGTATTGCACTGGCATTCTTTGGTATCGTCTGATATGTTTCATGCAGTCATCTTCGATATGGATGGGGTTCTGATTGATTCAGAACCTCTTTATCTGCAGGATATCGTTCGGTTTCTGAAGCATGATGGGATACAGGTGGAACCGGCCTCCCTGTATCATCTGGTAGGTAATTCCATGCATGCGATTACCAATGCTGTTTATGCATATTATAAAAGTCGTATGGACTATGAAAGCTTTTTAATACATTATGAGCAGAACGCATATATGCCTATATCGTATGCGTCTATTCTCAATCCCGGTGTGAAAAAAACGCTGGCGGTATTGAAGGAGCGAAAAATAAAAATCGCGCTTGCCTCCTCCTCAGATTTGGCGGATATCAATGCGGTACTCACACAATGTGAGCTGCATCCGTATTTTGATAGCGTATTGAGCGGGGAGATGCTTCAGAAAACAAAGCCGCACCCGGAAATTTATATACGCACTGCACAGAATCTGCATACAGACTGTGCAGAATGTCTGGTGCTTGAAGACAGTCCGTATGGAATTGAAGCTGCTAAAAACGCTGGAATGTACGTGCTGGCAAAGAAAGATACCCGCTTTGGCTTTCAACAAAATCAGGCGGATGCAATCATAACAGATGTGGAAGAGGTTTTAAACTATCTTGATTGACTTCCGGTTTTCCGCATAGCAGCAGCATCAAAACAGGGGATTCCAGAATTTACCTTAGCCTTCTTCTGTATATTTTTTCTTCTCTATAATACAATATAGCAAGGAGAGTGAGATATGGAAGAAGAAATCAAGATTGATGATGCATGGCATATGCTTATGCACTATCCAAATGTTTGGCTAGGCGATTATCCGGAAGAACTATATCAGGCTTTTCTGGAAATCGGAAGAGAAGAGCTGGTTTTTCACAGCAAAAAGCAGAAGACCATTGAGGAAATTACAGAGTTGATGATCAGAGTAAAGCCGGGACTTCGCATTCTGCGTGATGAGGTGGTCAGCGCAGGAAGAATGGGAGAGCATATTCTCCTGTATGATGAAATGTTCGTGTCGGTATTCCGATTAAACAAGGCAGCTTTGTAAGCTCTCTGTTTGATACGTAGTTATAAATGAACCGAAGGTGATGCTTTCGGTTTTTCATTTCCTATCGTTTGACTATGGGATAGAGTTGTGCTAGTATTGCTTACGTAAAATTCCAACGGATGAATGACGGTAACCATGAGCTGTGCCATTGCCATAATACGCAGCTGCTTCATTCTTGGATTGTGAGAGGTGATGGAATGAATAAAATATATTCCGGCTTTCATCAGCTGCCGCACGGAAATGCATCCACCATGGTACAGGAGGGCTGCATTGTTCTGGAGGGCGGTGCATTTCGCGGGCTGTATGGTGAGGGTGTGTTGGATGCTCTCATGCTGGAAAACATCAATCTGCGCTGTACGATCGGTGTATCCGCAGGAGCCATGAATGGATTGAATTATGTATCCGGTCAGATTGGAAGATCAATCCGCATGAATTTGAAATACCGCCATGACAAACGGTATGTGGGAAGAAAAGCACTGCAAAACGGGGAAGGTCTGATTGGCTTTGCATTTGCCTTTCATCAGGCAGATCAGGAATACCCGTTTGATAAGAAACGGTTTTTTCAATTCGACCGTCGCTTTATTGCTGTTGCGACCAACTGTGAAACAGCAGAGCCGGTATATTTTGAAAAGGATCACTGCCGCGATATCTTTCAGGCGGTGCAGGCATCAGCCTCTATGCCGTTTATTTCCAAAATGGTATGGATGGAGGGCTATCCGTATCTGGACGGCGGCTGCAGTGATAAAATTCCCTTTGCCTGGGCTTTGCGGGAGGGCTATAAAAAAATTATCGTCGTGCGGACGCGACCGCTGTCCTATCGTAAGAAAACGGACAGCATCACCCGAAAGCTGCCATTGGAAAAGACGATCTACAGGCCGTACCCGAAATTTATCAAAGCGCTGGAGGAAATGGATGTCAATTATAATCGGCAATGCGAGGCGCTGGAAATGCTGCAGGAGCAAAAACGTATCTATGTCATCGCACCTTCACAGCCGGTTACCGTGGGAAGGCTGGAGCCGGATCTAGAAAAGCTGGGCAGTCTGTATTGGATGGGGTATTATGACACCAGACGGCAGATTCAGGACATTCGCCGCTATTTAAAGGAGAATGAAAGTATTTGAATCCTGCATAAAAAAAGACCTGTATTCAATATGGAGAATGCTTCTTCCATATCGCTACAGGTCTTTTCTGCAGGACGAGATTGCGGTTTAAATTGATTTCAGATATGCATCGATATCATCCTCATTTTCCACCGCTTCCTGTTTCTCTTTCTTTTCCACAGGCGGCTGATTGACGAGTATATCCCTGCAGCCTTCATAGCGTTTTTGGAGTATAAAGCCAAGGGCAAGCAATATGAGGGCATAACACAGACTTGGCAGACTGCTGTCCAGATAGGTGATGAAAACCTTAAACAGCTGCTGGGATACAATCAGCTGATTCGCATCGACCAGACTTTGGATATACTGGTGTATATTGAAGATACTGAGCAGTGTGTAGAATACCATAATGGCGGATAATATATAGCAGGCATGAGCTACCTGTGCAGCCTTGCTTGAAATGTTTTTCATGAATGTTCTTCCTTTCTGTTAAGCTGTGCACTTTCCATCAGCGTTTTCTGAATAAGTGGCATCTGCTGAACGATGACATTATGAATATGCATATCCAGCGTATCTGCGCTGAGATCACAGAGATGATAGACCAGGACGGTAAGGGAGCACAACAGCTCTTCCTCCAGATAGGTATGCTGCTCCTTGATATGCAGTTCCTCCCGGATTTTTCTGCGTACAAACTGATACAAGCAGCTCTGATCCATATCAGATTTCATAAAGCATTCCATGGCGCAGTCGTACTATGACATCCGCAGCCTTTGCCAGACGCTTGCTGTGTGTAACAACGATAACGCATTTGTTCAGCTGAGAGGCACTTGTCTTTAGTACACGAATAATATCGTCTGCTGTTTCACTGTCCAGATTACCTGTCGGCTCATCTGCAAGAATGATGGGGGCATCGCTTGCCAGCGAGCGGCCAAGTGCTGTTCGCTGCTGTTGTCCCCCGGAAAGCTTCATAACATTGCGGCGGATTTCATCCTCAGCCAGACCCAGCGAATGCAGCAGGGCAGGATCAGCCTTGCGTTTGGTAAGACACACGTTTTCATAGGGGGTTAAATAGTCAATCAGGTTATAATTCTGAAACACAATGGATACATGGTGTCGACGATGATAGCTCAATCCTTTTCTCTGGATATCCTCCCCCGCATACAGTATCTGCCCGCTCTGCGGCTCATCAAGACCTGCAAGCAGAGAAAGCAGTGTTGTTTTCCCGGATCCGGAGGTGCCGACAATAACATAGAATTTTCCTTCCTCAAATGTCATATTGATATCCGTCAATATCTGTCGGTTTCCCTTTCCCTTATACGTATAGCTAATATCTTTCATTTCCAGCATAGTATGTCCTCCTAACTCATTTTGGAAAGAATTTCTTTTGGCTTCAACCGCAATACCGCCGCACTGGACAGCAATACAGATATGACAATCATAACGGTGCCGGTAGTGTATACGAGCAGCAGCTCCTGTGCATCAACGGAAACATCAAGCTCCGTGATTTCATCCGCTTCCTTTTGCAGTCCTCCGCGCATGGAATTACCGGTGATTGATATGCTGTTGGCAGCCTGGCTATTTTCCTGCTGCTTCTGAATCTGTGCCATCATGCGATCACCAAGTGACTGTGACATCGCCTTTCCAAAGAGAAAGGACAGACCAAATGCAAGTACCGCTATAATCATCAGCTCGCAGATATACTGTAGTACGACTCCTGTTTTGGATATACCCAGCGATAACAGAACACCTGTTTCGTAAATTCTTCCTTTGATCCATAAGGACAGAAGCAGTGTCAGTATGACACAGGATATAAGGAAGACCGCATACAGAATCAGTGTGACCATCTCATCCAGATTTTCGATTGATCCGGCAATCTGTTGATATTGCTCATCGTTGGTATCCAGTAGATACTGGTCCCAATCCAGGTCCAGCTTCTTCACCTGAGCGACTACCCTGTCGATCTGCTTCGGATCCTTTACAAGGCAGTAAATTGATTCAAATTCGATTTGATCCATACCTAGCAACAGTCTGCCTGTTTCCACATCGGTAATCAGATTATTTTCCGGCATCATAAAGGAAATGGGATTCTGCTCAGTAGCAGCATTTTCAAATAGTCCGACAATTTCCGCCTCTACGGCCTTATCAGGGAGACCCTTTTCATTTCGGTCGCGATCACGCAGCTTTAATGGCACCTTATCACCGATTTTCAGTTTGTTCTTTTCTGCAAGCTCCTTATGCATCAGCAGCTTACGTTTATCATCCGGCTTGATGTGACGTCCCTCTACCAGCTTGATGCGTTTATTCTGAAACATCGTATCCAGTGTAGAATCCATATTGATTCCCAGCTGGAAATTCGGCAGAGCGGCAGTATCATCACCACCGCCGGATACAGAGAAAGAAAAGTTATGATCCTTCTGCGCCTTGATATATTTCAGACCGTTATCCTCCAGCATGGCGACTGCATTGCCATTTACTGCTTTCACACCTTCAATAGCCTTCAGCTGCTTTGCGATTTTCTCTGTCAGCGGTGGCCCTGTATTCTCCAAACGCGCACCGGAGCCATATGCATTGCTGGTCTCCTCACGTTTTACATTCGGGTTGCTTTCATCATAATTCAGATTCATCGTGAAGCTTCCGCCAACCGATTCCCGTGCCTGCTGCATCGCTGCCTGTGCGGCCTTTTTAATGGAAATGCCGCTGAGAATTCCGCTTGCCATCGCGAATAGAATGCAAAACATAATCAGTGTCTTTCCGCGTTTTCTTGTTATATAAAGCCATGCTCGTTCAAATAAGCTCATATAGAAACCTCCTTTTGTTTCCTGCACCTACTTTATCATCACAATATAAAGGCTGTATGAAATGAAACGGCGTTGTTTATGAATGACGTAATATGATACAGGAAATCCAAGGATGCTGCAGGCATATGGAGGCAGTATTTGTGTGAAGACCTGTGGAAAAATCTTTCACAATTTCATAGGAGGAAAAACGGCGCAGCCTGCGAAAAAAAAGAAGCACTAGGCTTCCTTCAAATTGATGAGAAAACGCATTCCATCCGCATAGGGCAGGAAATCAAAGGGAATTCTTAGCTGCTGAAGAATCTGCGCTACAAAATAAAGGCCGAGGCCGTTTCCGCCGGTTTGCTTATTCCGCGAGAAATCCGGGCGGTAAAAGGCTTCCATGATATGCACAAGATGCTCCTGGGGAATGGGGATGCATGTATTATCGACGATAAGCGTGGTCTTTTGAAAATAGATGTGAATAGAGCCTCCCTGATCGGTATAGGAAACAGCGTTTGAGAGAATATTGGAAATTGCTTTTGCCAGCTGATTCGGATTTGTGTGAAGCTGCTGTGTGCTGTCAGGTTCATATAGAACATGGATTCCCTTCGCTTTCGCGATTCGGATATAGGGCTCCAGAACAGCAGTCAGCCAGGGAACGCAGGCGTATGGTGCTACAGGCTCCTTATCAGGAATACCTTCCATGGCGGAAGCATTCAGAATATCGTGAATCATGACAGAGAGATGCTCCACGATTTCCTGACATTTCAACAGCCAGGTATCGCGGTCCTTATACTTTCCTACCTGCAGGCTCATATTTTCCAGTATTACATGCAGACTTGTCAGCGGTGTCTTCAGCTCATGCGATGCGGAACGCAGGAAGTCTACCTTCATTTGCTCCGCCTGTGACACATGATGGATTTCCTGCTCCAGTGAGTGGATGGTATCCTGCAGGGACTGATACAGCGAATTGATATTATCTGCAAGCTCTCCGATTTCATCCTGTGTATGTACACGGCAGCGCTCTGTTGGCTGAAGCTGCTCCATTTGCTTTGTAGATGAACAGATGGATTGAATCGGCCGTGTCAGGGCACGGGCATATAGGTAGGCGGCGAGCAGGGAGATCAATATGCAGATACCTAGCGTATAGGGTAAGATACGGAACATGACGCTGCTGGCCTCCTGAATGGATTGCAAATTCATATTTAACGTGAGTACGGCGGTGCTTTTGTCCTTCAAACGGATCTGCAGCTCACGCTGCAAAACAGTGGTAGCATGTTCGCTATCACCCAGCCCGATGATGGAGGAAAGGGCAAGACCGGTAGAATACGTACTTGTTATTTTCTTTTTATCAGCATTCTTCTGTTTGTCCTCTGCGTTTTCCTGCTGCTGTATGGACAGGGCAGAATTCTTTTGACTGCTTGCTAGATTGTTCAGCACGGTAAAGGAGGTATACATATACGATTTATCCTTCAGCTCGATATGCAGATTGATTTCAGAATCCTCCAGATAGCTCTTCGCCTTTTCCAGCAGCTTTTCCTCTGTTAAGCCATTCAGCTCCTGCTTCATTTCCTCGCTCAGTTCATCTGCCTCGCGATTTTTCTGCTTCACATACTCACTGGGCAGAAGGAAATACAGGAGTGCATGGGCTACCAGAATCACCAGACTCATCAGCAGCATGGTATATACAAAGGTTTTGGTAAACAACCGCATTTTCTTCATAGGCGTTCCTCAAATTTATAACCGATGCCCTTAACGGTTACAATACAATCCAAGCCTAATTTTTTACGCAGATTCTTTATATACACATCAACAACTCTGTCCATGGGGGCTTCCTCCTTCCAAAGACAATCAAGAATCTGATCTCTTGTGAGTACCTGATTGGCATGCTCCAGCAAAAGCTTTAGAAGAAGAATCTCCTTCGGTTTTAAATCGACGGGTTCCTTTTTGATAAATGCCTGAAACCCATTGAAATCCACTTCAATATCCTGATATTGCCACATCCCGGTACTGATCTGCGGACGCGCTCTGCGAAATAAAGCCTCAATGCGTTTCTGGAGCAGACGAAGAGAGAACGGCTTTGTAATATAATCATCCGCCTGTTCATCAAAGCTCATAAGCTGTGTATATTCATCATGCATCGCCGTCAGCATCAAAACAGGAACCTGACTCCGCTTTCTGAGCCAGTTTAACACAACAAAGCCGTTTACCTTCGGCAGCATGATATCCAGAACAACCATATCATACAGATTATTGCGCAGCAGCTCCATAGCGATTTCGCCATCCCTTGCTGCTGTAACCCGATAGCCATATTCATTTAAAAATTCTGAAACAGCCTCTCTTGTATCCTCCTCGTCCTCAACAAGCAGTATCCGTTTATCCATCCTGTTCAACTCCTCTATCTATCCTTAATAGTAACACAGGTATATGAAACATATATGAAATTTCTGTATGGAAAATCCTGCAAATATCTGAGATGAGGATTGCGTAGGATCAAATCATTCCACCACGGCTTGCAGGTATCCTGTTTTCATGCTTTAGCAATATGCAAGCTGCATGAAATGCCGTTCATATCTGAAAAGCGATTTACAGGAGTAAGGGAGCATGCGATAATGAACATAGTGAATATGCTACAGGCTATCTCAGGGAAGCAGGCAGGGTAATGAAAAAGCAGGGCGGTTTATCCAGCATAAGGATGTATGGAGAGTAGGTAAGGAATAGGAGTAGGTGTATATGTGGCAGAAAAAACATTTGCAGTATAAGCAGCTTTGCGGTTGTATCGTCATAGGAACCTGGTTCTTTTTCGTACCTGCATGTTTTCATGACAGCCTTACTTCAGCTCTTCGCATGTTTATAAAGGTCCCATACCCCTTTTTGAAGGGGATTGTGGATGTAAGTGTTCTAATCGGCGTATGCCTCTTGTGCGGGTATCCTTTTCTGGCTGATAAAATCACCAAAGCAGGAATTAGGAAACAAATACAAGGGGGAAGTCTACTTTTTGGCATTCTGCTACTGTGCTCATTGCCCTTTGTCACATATACATGGGTATATCAGGAAACAATGCCATTCCTGCAGTTTATGATATATCAGATCCTATGCATCGGGTTTACGGAAGAGCTGTTATTCAGAGGCTTCCTACGATGGGTTCTGCAAGCATATATTTCATCCGAAATGCTGGTAATCGTTCTGTGTGCTCTGCTGTTCTCACTTGCACATATAGGCTCGGAAGTGTTCTCCATGCTGCAGTTGCTCACCAGCTTCATGATCGGAGGAGTATTTACAGCACTTATGATCAAGCTGCCGGATCATTTCTCTATTTATTCGTTAGCAATCCTTCATGGATGTTTTAATGTGCTGATTCTCGGCTTCACCACATATATGCAAACCCTGTAATCATATGTGTTTCTTTCAGACAATACAAAAGCAACAGAGCCTTTCTGTCCGCTCTGCTGCTTTCTTTCTATGAAGTACGGTACTTAACCCATACAGTAGACCTGAAAAACAGTGTACCTCGTCCTAATCAAGCATGTGCAGCTCCTTCAGGGTCTGATAAATGACTGCTTCGTTACTTGGTCCGATGACCAGATCGGCATAGGGCTTCAAAGCATCCTTTCCATTTCCCATGACAATGCCATACTCTGCTTCCTGTATCATTTCCATATCGTTCAAAGAATCGCCGAATGCCATGTAGGAATTGTGAGGAAATCCCCAGAACTCCATCAGCTCTCGAATTCCGGTCGCTTTGTTGATGCCGCTTTGCATGAAATCCACGCAGGTGTCGTTGGGATGCTGCAGCTCGATGCCTTCAATATCATCGAACATACTCCAGTCAAAGCCTTTTTTCTCATATGCGCTGATGGCAACCAGAGGCTCATCGTGCCAGTCCCGCACCTCGGGGACCTCGCAGTGAAATTCCGCGAAGGTTTGCCGGGAATACGGATTCAGAGGCTTGGTCATGAATTCATACGTTCCATGCGACTGAATACAGATATCATATTGCCTGCCAAGCTCAAAAATACGTGCCGTCTGTTCTCTGGTAAAGGCATGCTCGCTGATCAGCTCCATACGTTCGTTGTAGACACTCACTCCGGCACCACCGACATAGCTATCCCATGCACTCATTTGTAAAACCCCCAGCTGCTCTGCCATTTCCTTGGCACGGCCGCTGCACAGGCATACCTTATAGCCGTTTTCTCTTAGCTTTTTTACAGCTGTCAGAGTTTCAGGAAGTACCATACCGCTCACATGATCAAAAAAAGTACCGTCGATATCAAAAAATACAGCATTTATTTTCATACGTTCCTCCATCCCACCGCTCTTCGTCCACGGCACAAATACTGTATGAAAGTTGCTTCAAATGCATTAAATTATAATGTTTTTGATTTTCTTTCACACTTCACGCCTCCTGTTTATACGATGAGTCCGTAAGCCAGCAGGGTGTCATAAATAGCAGGTGTATCACTGCTTCCACAGATGTGATCAGCATAGGACTTTACAGCATCCATGGCATTCCCCATGGCAACACCGATGGCAGCCTCCTGCAGCATTTCACAGTCATTCATACTGTCACCAAATGCCATATAAGCCTCATTATCCAGTCCCCAGTACGCCATCAGCTGTTTGATGCCGGTCGCCTTGCAGGTATCCTTTTTCAAAATATCCATAATGTAGTCACAGGATGGCTGCATGCGGATGTTTTCCACCTCCTGAAACATTCCGAAATCATATTGTTCATTTTCAAAAATGCTCAGCACATCCACGCGTTCATGATTCCAGCTTCGTATTTCCGGCACTCCCAGATGAAACAGCTCCAGTATGAATTCTTTATTTGCGGGTAGCGGCTTTGTCAGAAAGGTTTTCTCCCCATTTACATATAAGGGAAGCCGGTGTTTTTCTGCAATCGCAAACAGCTTTTTCAGCTGATCCTCTGAGAATGCATTTTCCCATATCAGCTCTCTGTTTTCATCATAGACACTAATACCGCTCCCACCGATGAATCCATCCCAGCAGAATTCATCGAATACCGGTAATTCAGCTGCCAGCTGCAGAGGTCTGCCACTGCATAGGGCAACTTTGATTCCCTGTTGCTTCAGCTTTCGTACCGCTTCTTTTGTGGACGGCAGTACACAGTTGGTCGTATGGTCGTAAAAGGTGCCGTCAATGTCAAAAAATACTGCTTTTATATTCATATAAATCCTCCCAGTTATTCACCCTTATTGTAAGGGATTTTTTTATAATGTCTAGTAAAATCAAATGAGGACTTTATAAGTAGAAACCATATACAACAAAGATAGCTTTACAAACATTAAAATCATGTATATCATTATTTTAATGAGATGAGCACGTATGTGATTTCTAAACATATAGAAAATAGCGGGGATGAAAGATATATATGAAAAAAAGAAGCTCTGTGTATATACTTATTCTAGTGATACTAGCATTTATTTTTATATGGCTTGTAACGTATTTGATCGATGTGTATAATGCAAAGACAGCATCTGATCAAGCGATTGAAGAATACCTCAAGTATCATAGCACAAATAATAATGATCTGAGTAATCAGGATATTCCATGGCAGTTTTTAATAAGTCCTTTCTTTATTTTATTCACATATTATTTTATTCCGTATCTTATTTTTATTTTAGCTTTTTTAAGAAATAAGCATCATGCGATAAGTAGAAGAATGCAAAAACATAATAAAATATATATAAGCTCCTACTTTGCTATATTATCTGCCTTTATCTGTATTTTCTATTATATGCTTATGAATATAATGGAACTCTTTGAACTTTTTGAATACATAAATTTCCTATGTTTATGTTTTATTATTTATATCGTGATTTATTATATTGCTTATCTTCTTGGAAAGCATTTTGCATGTGCTATGAATATACTATGCAAACACAATTTTAAATGAAGTCTTATTTGCCTATATGGGTAAATGGCTTTGTAAAAAGTCAAATTTAGAATGAAAGTACATTGCGTATAAGCTATCCGATAGCATGAACATAACCAATGCTTTTTTTATGAATACAGATGAAAATTTTGTGTGATTTTGGAATACTGGCAGTATATTTTATGTGTATTTCTTTTCAAATCTCAAACAAAATCTTGTTCTTTCAGAAATGTCGAGATTCCTGTTTGCAATCCGAACCTGTTTCTCCTATAATTAAACTGTACGGAGGATGATTATGGTAAAAGGACTCGTATTGTACGATTATGACGGAACGCTGGTAGATGAAAGAGATGAAATCTATGTTCCCACGCTTATGACAAAGGCTGCCATCAGCCACCTGCAGGATTTGGGATATCTGTGTGTGCTGGCAACCGGAAGAGCATTGAGCTATATTCCAAATGGAGCGAAGGATTTGCATCTGGATGGCTATGTAACAAGCAATGGTGCGTATGTAACTGTGCATGGTAAGGTGATCCACAACGATGTTTTTTCCGAAGAGGAGCTGCTGTCTCTGCTTCAGTATATGGATAGCTTATCGATCAATTATATACTGGAGGGAACGAATTTCTGTTATGTAAAGGATCTGAAAGAGTCGGAATATCTGCATTTTATGGATAATTTTAAGATACCGGAAGATAACTTCGTCAAATACCGCAGCTTTGAGGATGTCAGAGGCAGGATTGGAAAAATCACGCTGACATTCCCAAACCGGAAACAGCTGGAAACAAGCGGCGCAGAGCTGGAAAAAACGTATCTGTGTTCCTATCACCGCAACTGCAATACCTTTGATATCGCAAAGAAGACGATACACAAGGGGGTAGGAGCCAGAGCGATTATTGATCATTATCACATTCCCATGAATGCGACAATCGCGTTTGGGGATGGGGATAACGATGTGGAGCTGCTCGCTGGTGTGGCGCACGGTGTCGCGATGCGAAAGCATGATCCAAAACTGGATGCAGTGGCAAGCATGGTCACCGGAACCGTAAAAGAAGAGGGGATTTATAAGGCCCTGAAGAAATTGGAGGTAATTTAGTATGGCATTGGTAAGACTGCTCCCTGCATTTAAGGATTATTTGTGGGGTGGAACGAAATTAAAAGAAAACTACAACAAGAAAACCGACCTTGATATTGTGGCGGAGAGCTGGGAGTTATCCACACACAAGGACGGACAGAGTATCGTGGACAGCGGCGAGTACAAGGGACTGCCACTGAGTGAGTATGTGGAAAAGTTGGGAAAGGATGCTTTAGGAACAAAGGGGAATGCGTTTGAATTTTTCCCAATTCTGATTAAATTTATCGACGCAAAGGGCAATCTGTCCATTCAGGTTCACCCGGACAATGAATATGCGCTGCGTGTGGAAAAGGAATATGGAAAAACCGAGATGTGGTATATTCTGGATGCCGAAGAGGGTGCCAGTCTGTATTATGGTACAAATAAGGAAATCACAAAGGATGAATTCCGTGCGCGTATTGAAGACAATACCATTCTGGATGTATTGAAGAAGGTGCCGGTACACAAGGGAGATGTGTTCTTCATTGAAGCGGGAACCATTCATGCCATCGGTGAAGGAATCGTAATCTGTGAAATTCAGCAGAATTCCAATACTACCTATCGCGTATATGACTTCGGGCGCGTAGGTAAGGATGGAAAACCGAGAGAGCTGCACATTGAAAAGGCGATTGATGTTTCCAATCTGACACCGCTGGAAAGTGATTTCAAGCCGATTGGAGAAGAAAAGGATTACGGTACCTATAAGTGTGCCATGATGGCTACCTGTGAATATTTCACAACCTATGTGTATGATGTGAAAACAGAGTGCAGTGTGAAGGTGGACGAGGAAAGCTTTGCGTCCTTTGTCATCGTGGATGGAGAGGGCAGCATCGAAAGTGATGATACCATGCTGAGCATCCGCAAGGGAGATTCTGTATTCGCCAGTGCAAATACAGGCAAGGTGACCATCAAGGGAAGCTGCCGTTTCATCCTTTCCAAGGTATAAGCAAGAGGAGCAACCCATATAAATAGAAGAAATTCGTATCATGGAGCATAGAAGCAAGGAAGATAACCGTTGTCTATACTGACCGCGTTTCTTCCTTCTTTTTAAAGGTAATGCGAACAAAACCAGTACCTATAGACAAGGCTGTACCTTTACCGTCAGGTTGAAGCTGTAGGTACTTTTTTCATAAAGATTGCTATGAGGCTCTTGGACGATAACAGAAACGAAAGAAGCTGTAAAAAGAAGAAATAAAGTATCTGGAATCACAGGGACATTTATTTCTTCTTTTTATCGTTATCTTTCCTCATATCGAACGTGAATAAGGAGCATGCCCCTGTTTCCCTGTGTTGTCGTTCAAAAGGATGCGAAGATTACCGGGATGTCTGTTGCGGGCTACAGATGAAGGAAATCCGCAGATATATCCATAAACGGTCAAATAACGTTGGAATAATTTGACTGAATGTGATTGACAATGGCGGTTATAGAACGTATACTTATAACAAAGAGGAGGAATGACGATGCTTGCTGAAGAACGCTTTGCGGCAATTCTGTCCATTCTGCAAAAGCAGAAAACCGTCACGGTTCTGGAACTGACACAGGCACTGTCCATCAGTGAATCCACCATACGGCGGGATCTGGTGGCCCTGCATAAGATGGGAAGACTGAAAAAGGTACATGGCGGTGCAACGCTGCTGCATAAGGAATACGGGTTATATGAAACAGAGGTATCTGCACGCAGTGAGGAGCATGTAGAAGAGAAAAAACGGATCGCCCGTTATGCTGCATCGCTGGTACAGGCACATGACTTTGTGTATATCGATGCGGGGAGTACGACCCTGCACATGGTGGAATATCTGAAGGAAGAGGAAGCTATTTATGTGACAAACGGACTGGAGCATGGAAGACGGCTGGCTGCGCAGGGCTTTCGCACCTTCCTGCTTGCCGGTGAGCTGAAAAGCAGAACGGAGGCAGTGGTAGGTCTCGGTGCTGTTTCCTCCCTGCAGAAATACAATTTCAACAAGGCGTTTTTCGGGACAAACGGCATAACGGTGGATAGCGGCTTTACGACTCCGGATACCAATGAGGCCTATGTCAAAATGGAGGCAATGAAGCATGCGCAGAAGTGCTATGTGCTTGCGGACACTGCGAAATTTGGAACCTGCACCTCTATTACGACGGCGGATATCAGTGATGCGACAATTATCACGGGTAAGGGTGTGGAGAAGGAATATCTGGAGGAAGCGGATATTATCGAGGTGGAAGAATGATCTATACAGTGACATTGAATCCTTCGATTGATTATGTAGTTGAATTACATGAGCTGACGGCCGGTGAAATCATGCGGACCAAGGCGGAGGATTTGATTTTTGGAGGCAAGGGAATCAATGTATCCAGTATGCTGGCACAGCTTGGAATGAAATCAACTGCGCTGGGCTTTATCGCAGGCTTTACCGGTGAGGCACTGGAACAGGGCGTTGCGGCCATGGGGATTCAGCCGGATTTTCTAAGGGTGGAGCAGGGCTTTACGCGAATCAATGTAAAAGTGCATGCGCAGGAGGAAAGTGAAATCAACGGACAGGGACCACTGATTCGTACCTCACATATAGAGCAGCTGGTAAAAAAGCTGGATCGCTTGAAAAAGGATGATATTCTGGTGCTGTCGGGAAACGTGCCTGCTAGTATTCCACAGGATATCTATGCGGATATCATGCAGCATCTGCAGGGAAGCGGCATCCGAATCTGTGTGGATGCAAGACAGGAATCACTGATGTCTACGCTTGTCTATCATCCGTTTCTGATCAAGCCCAATCACAAGGAGCTTGCGGAAATGTTTGAGGTAGAGCTTTCCAGCAGGGAGGATCTGCTTGTCTATGCGAAGGAGCTGCAGGCGATGGGCGCACGCAATGTGCTGGTATCCATGGCGGAGCAGGGAGCTTTGCTGCTGAGTGAAACACAGGAGGTATATCATACACCTGCCTGCAAGGGACAGGTTGTAAATTCCGTTGGTGCCGGAGATTCTATGGTCGCAGGCTTTCTGTACGGGTATTTGCGTGAGAACTCCTATGCAGAGGCACTGCGATATGGAACCGCCTGCGGAGGTGCCAGTGCATTTTCCAAGGGAATCGCCAATAAGGAAAAGGTTGCGGAGCTGCTGGAGCAGCTGACGGACTGTGTTTGCTGAAGCATGGCAGACATGCAGCCAGCGGTACCATGAGGGCTGCATACGCAAAACATACAGGTTTTTAGTTTTGGATAAGGAGAAAAGAACATGATGAAAAAACGATGTGCACAGGAAGCTTTGGCATACATACAGGATGGCATGGTGATTGGTTTGGGGGGAGGCTCAACCATTGCTCATCTTGCGCGCTTTATAAAGGAAAGTGGAAAGCAGGTACAGGTTGTAACACCTTCTCAGGAAACGGAAGCACTTTGTGTAGAGCTGGGACTATCGCTTCTTCCCCTGCGTCAGATCGCCCATGTGGATATCGCCTTTGACGGCTGTGATGAGGCAGACCGTCAATTCTATGCATTGAAGAGCGGGGGCGGTATTCATGTACGCGAAAAGCTGATCGCCAATATGGCGGATGAATATATGCTGTTGATTGATGAGAGCAAGCTATCGGATACTCTGCAGTTTCGTGTACCAATCGTCATCGAACTGCTGGAGGATGCTTCAGCCTATGTAAAGCGTAAGGTGGAGGAGCTGGGAGGCCGCTTTGTGTATAAGCATGGGGAAGGAAAATATGGAGCATTGATGAGTGATCATGGCAATGTACTGGCAGATGTATGGTTTGAGCGGGTGGAGGATGCAAGGAAGCTGAATCATGCATTAAAATGCATTGCAGGGGTTCTTGACACCTCCCTGCTGACCAGAGAAGTCACCGCGATTCTGGTTGTTTCCGATCAGGGCTTTGAGGTATTGAAAAAAGACAGTGATAAATAAGGAATAAGGACATGTGATGGTATTGCATCACTTGTTGGAATGTGAAACATAAGAAAGGGAAAATATGATGAAAAAATGGAACTGGGGTATTCTTGGTCAGGGGGCGATCGCAGCGCAGATGGCTGAGGCGCTGATGAAGGAGCATGGTACGATTTATGCTGTTGCAGGCCGTCATATGGATAAGGTAACGGCATTTGCAGGCTCATATGCTGTAGAGCACTGTTACGATATTGATCATCTGCTTGCGGATGAACAGGTGGATATCATTTATATCGCAACACCGCATACCTACCATTATGACTATATCATGCGTGCATTGCAGCATGGCAAGCATGTGCTTTGTGAAAAGGCGATTACGGTAAATCACAAGCAGCTGCAGGAAGCGATGGCACTGGCACAAAGGAAACAGCTGATTCTGATGGAGGCGATGACGATTTTTCATATGCCGGTATTTGCCAAAGCAAAAGAGCTGGTTGAGCAGGGTGCGATCGGAAAGCTGAAAATGATACAGGTCAATTTTGGAAGCTGTAAGGAGTATGATGTTACGAATCGTTTCTTTTCTCCGCAGCTTGCCGGAGGAGCCCTTCTGGATATCGGTACCTATGCATTGTCTCTTGTCCGCTGGTTTCTGCATGCACAGCCGGATATCGTTCTCACCAATATGCTTCCCTTTGAAACGGGGGTGGATGAAATGAGCGGTATCATCCTGCGCAATTCCCTGGATGAAATGGCAACGGTTACGTTGACCATGCGGGCCAAGCTGCCAAAGGTAGGGATCATTGCCGGAGAAGAAGGATATCTGGAAATCAGGGAATACCCAAGAGCAAGCAGCTTTCAGATCCGGTATACAAAGGATGGCTGGACGGAAACACTGGATGCGGGTACACGCGGTGATGCACTTGTATATGAGGTGCGCGATATGGAAGCCGCAGTCAGCGGGACAGCGAAGAATACCACGCTGGACATATCCAGCGATGTCGTAGCCCTGATGGATGAGGTTCGCAAGCAGTGGGGAATGCGCTATCCCTTCGAGGATGAAGCGGTTTAGCATAGGGGACAATTTTGTAAAATAGATGATAGGCATTGTGCTTCTGGATATAAACAAAAGCACAATGCTTTTTTTGTTATACAGGCATTCTGTTTTCTGAAGCTTTGTTATAAACTGTTATGTATGAATGAAAAGTTATATAAAGAGGTAAAAAGACGAGAGAGAAAATACAAAGATAGTACAAAGAAAACAGACAGTGAAAAGGAAAAGACGATCGACACTGGAGTGTGGAGCCTGGCAGCAGGCTGCTATCTTTATATAAATCGGTAGTTATAAGGCATTGCATACAGAGGAGGATAAAGCTGCCGCTGTCTTGTGAGATACCCTAAAGACATGCTATACTTATCGATGGAAATGAGGGATGCACATGAAGACGTTGTCTATTCTGATGAAACCGGTATCCGCAGGCTGTCAGATGAGCTGTACCTATTGCTTCTATAAGGATGTCGCAGAAAATCGAAGCCAAAAGGACTACGGACTTATGCGTGAGGAGGTAGTTGCCACACTGCTGGAGAAGGTGTTTGATGCGGCGGATGAGGATGCTGCTGTCACCTTTGCTTTTCAGGGAGGAGAACCGCTGCTTGCCGGTTTCGTCTTTTATGAGCGATTTGTGGCTGCCGTCGAACAACTGCGCCAGCCAAAGCAGTGTATTCAGTATGCAGTTCAGACCAACGGCTGTCTGCTGGATGCGGCATGGTGCTCTTTTTTTCATAAACACAACGTTCTTGTTGGTATCTCTTTGGATGGATGGCGCAGCCAGCATGATCTATACCGGAAGCGCAGGGATGGCGGTACGTATGTGGAAGTAATGCATGCCATACAGCTTTTACGCAGGCATCATGTGGAATTCAATATTTTGAGCGTTTTGAGCAGGCAGCTGGCGAAAGAGCCAAAGAAGCTGTATGCCTTTTATAAGGAACACGGCTTTTCTCATGTACAGCTGATTCCCTGTCTTGCCCCCCTGCAGGAGGCTCAAAACACATATTCTCTGACACCGGAGCTGTTCTATCAGTTTTACCGCAGCTATTTTGATTGCTGGATACAGGATGTACAGAAAAAACGATATCAAAGCGTTGCTCTGTTTGATAATCTGCTCCTGCTTTTACAGGGAAAGACTCCATGCACCTGCGGGATGCTGGGAGAGTGTCAGTTTCAGTATGTCGTGGAAAGTGACGGTTCGCTGTATCCCTGTGATTTTTATGTGCTGGATGAATATCATTGCGGGAATGTTCTGGATACCGATTTACGTTCGGCACGCGATTGCAGCCGGGCGCAGGCTTTTCTGTGCAGGGAAGAGGAGCAGCTATGCAAATCCTGTCCGTTTCAACCGATGTGTCATGGCAACTGCAAACGCCTGCGCAGTGCTTTTATGGATGAAGCGCAGTGCGGCTACCAGCGGTTTCTTCTATACGCCTATCCAAAGCTGAAGGAGCTAATAGAAAAAGAGGCACGAAAACAAAAACGGCGGGAGGTGAGCGGATGAGAAAAGTTCTCTTATGGAGCAGCTCTCTGCTGTTTCTTTGTACTGCATTGCTTCTTGGAGGAGCTGTGACACTGCAGCAGGGGAAGAAACAGGGAATGAGCGAGCTTGTTATCTCCCATCTGGATATCAGAGAGCCGGTGAAGGAAGCACTGGAACAGGTGCCTGGCGGCTTTCTTCTGGAACAGCCGATCCTACAGCAGCTGGATACGCTGCAGCAAAATCTTATGAAGCGATCAGACTGGACCGCGTTTCTGGATACTGTCGGACTGAGCTTTCTACAGTGTGTAGCAGATGAAACAGCGCAGCTGCCGGATTTGGATGGACAGCTTTCTGAGCTACTGTCAAAAGAGCAGGATACGCTGTTTCAGAATATGGATTTGAATGCCTCCCAGCAAAAGCTGCTGCTTCAGATTCTTTCCCATCAGCTGCATCTGAACACCCGTCTGTCAACGCTGGCGGAAGATACAAGAGCATCTCTCAGCGCACCCGCTCTTTTGGCAATGCGGATTGTGTATATCGGATTGCAGAATGAAACCATCTGGCTTCTGTGTGGTGCTATGCTTGTATCCTTCATAATCATGCTGGTTTCTGCATCCCCACGGTATCGTGCCTTTCGCAATGCAGCATGCAGTTATTTGCTTGCGGCTTTGCTGTTTCTGTGTGTCGGCTATGGGCTTCCCTACCTTTTGCGGATATCCTATCTACAGACAGAGGAGCTGCTGCATACAGCATTACAACAGCTGCGTGTGCTGGCAGTCTGGTATCTGGGCGCGTTTGCTGCAGTGACGCTGTTGTCTGTACTCATGAAAAAATGTCTGCGTGACTGATTCCCTCGCAGGCATTTTATATGCATTCCAGTATTCCCAGCAGAATAATCATCCACGCTGCCGTATCTCTTGCATATTTATGAATGAAAAACGCCAGCCAGCTTTTCCCTGCGGCCTGTGAAGCAGCGATGAACAGCAGGGAGCACAGAAAGGTAAACAGACAGGTTACAGGTATCGGCAGACCGGTAATACTGCCGGATATACCTAATCCCATGTTATTGATTGTCAGTGCAAACGCCAAAGCGACGGCTTCTTTCAAATCGATCGTGCAGGAAGCATCCCGATCATATGCCTTTAGACTCTTTTGCTGTGTCCAGTGATTTTGAAGCAGAATCCACAAGCCGATCAGTATCAGCAGGACAGCTCCGATTCGATTGGCAGTATCCGCTGAGCACAGTGCTGCCAGCGGTTCTCCTAAAAGCATGGAAAGCAGTGTACCCGCAGTGGAAATAACGGCGATGATCAAATTGCTTCGGGCATCGATTTTTACAGACTGGATACCATAGGACAGACCAATGGCAAGACAATCAATATTCGCAGATACGGCAAACAGCAGGGCAGATAGCAGATGCATCATTATTCCCCCTTACAGCGTATACTATGCAGAAGTCGTGAGGGAGTTAGTATTGGGAGTGCAGCTGCTGATAAAAAACGATGGTTCTGCATCTGACAGTTCCTATGGGGAATAAAAAAAGAACTGCGAAGAGTTCTATTTACAAAGGATGAAATGCTCGGGGAGCTCTGTTTTGTCCATGGCTTCAAAGGCATTGATGTATACATCCTGAAAATCTGATAATACAGCCCATGTGCATAGCGCACGTATGGAAAGCTTGGAATCGTCAATCAGAAGATGAGAGGCACGGGAGCGCTGCAGAACCGTGCTTTTTACTTCACTTATTGTGAAGTCAATAGCCAGAACCTCCTGAGAATCCAGCTCAACACCACTTGCACTGAAGAAAGCATGATCAAAATGAAATTTCCGTATATGCTCGGTTGTGAGGTAACCGACACTCATATCATAACGCATATCGTATTTTCCACCAATCAGGAAAAGCTCGCCGGGAAAGGAAGCCGGCAGCTTTCGTAATGCATAGATGCTGGAGGTGACAAGCTTGATATTCTTGCTGGCAATATAGGGAATCAGATAGCTGGGGGTGGTACCGGAATCCACATACACACAATCTCCGTCCTTTACGATTGCTGCAGCCTGACGGCAGATGGTATCCTTTTCTGCACTGTGTATATGTTCTTTATCCATAACGGGCAGTTCTCTGTAGCTGCTGAGTGTCGCAGGCATTTCTTTCTTGATGGCACCGCCGCGTTCCCGTTGGATCAATCCCTGCTTTTCCAGCTCAATCAGATCCCGGTTTACCGTGGATTTGCTTGTGTTTAAAACCTCCATCAGTTCCTGTATGGTGATAAATGATTTATGATCAAGCAGCTCCAATATGCGAAAGAAACGCTCTTTTGTCAGCATGGGATCACCTCCTGTCAGTAAGACACTATCAAATATTATTCAGGATGTCAATAGACTTTATACATGGTTGGATATCCGAGGACGAGAAAGACGCCGCTCACGAAATGAATTGCAGACCAAACCATACATCAGTGGAAGCCTTGGCTTCTGACACCATGTATTCCTCAATGTGATAAAGCACAGGCTGCTATTGTGTTTTGAAGGCGTGATGTAAATGTTCTTCTTTTCTAATGAAAGGATGGAGCTGAAATAATAAGCGATAGGAAAGCTATGGAAAGCGTGATGCAATGCTTATCACCTTTTGTGTGTCTGTAACGAGATGATTCACAGGGGAAGTCGTGTTGACTATTTTAAAGTCTGTTAACGTTCATGATGCAGTTAAGCACATCGACAACAGAAGACAGAGGAAGCGATTGCATAAAACCGGAAGAAGAGAGCTTCTGGTTTTCTTATCCCACAGTGAATCGTTTTGATAAGTCCTATGGTATGCATATGCATGCGAAAACACTCGATTGTCACGATACCTGCATCTTTTTATTTTGCTGCTTGTAAATAGCTGCGCATTTTCAGGGCATCGTGGTATAATGGAGTGCATATAGAAGGTAATCATAGTGTGTAAAAAGGAGATCTACCCATGGAAACTATGGATGAATTAAAGAAGCGACTGAATTCTTCTTCCCAATATCTGCAAAGCAATGATATGCAGGTCGTGGAGGTGAAGGAAGGATATGCAAAGGTCGAGATGGTCATCGATGAACAAATTCTGAATGTACATGGCTTTGTACACGGTGGCGCACTCTATTCACTTGCAGATACGGCAGCCGGGGCAGCGAGCTTTACCTCAGGCAGAGACAGTGTTACCTTATCCGGAACGATCAATTATATAAAGCCCGGAAGAGGCGGCAAGCTGATCGGAATCGCACAGAAAATATCAGCCGGCAGAACGACCGGGGTTTATGAGGTTTTTATTTTTAATGATGAAGATGTTCTGCTGTCACGGGCAACCTTTACCATGTTCTTTCTGGATCAGGAACGATATCGTAAGATAGACGAGGAAGATAAGTAACCATCGCTGGAGATATCCGGCTTTTTGTATTTGTATAGGAGGAGCGTATGCGTACAGAAACAATTCAGATACAGCTGCATGGAAAAGCAACCGGAGCAATCCTGCAGACTTATTTTATGGATGCATCACAGGAGCTGTTGAACAGTACGAAGCGTCCGGCAGTGCTGCTGATGCCTGGAGGAGCATATCGCTATACCAGCGATCGGGAGGCGGAACCACTTGCCATACGGTTAAATGCCATGGGCTTTCAGGTAGCGGTGCTTCGTTATTCCTGTGCTCCGGCTGCCTATCCGCAGGCACTTCTTGAGGCTGCGGCGGCGTTTCAGCTATTGAAGGATAACAGCATTGCATGGAATATTCGGCAGGAGCGTATCTTTCTTATGGGATGCTCTGCGGGCGGTCATCTGGCTGCCAGTCTTGGTATTAACTGGAATCAGCCGATTATCACACAATATTTCCAAAGGCAGGACCTGCGTCCGTTTGCCCAGATTTTATGCTATCCCGTTATCACTGCCGGTGCGTATGCACATGAGGAAAGCATACGCAATCTCTTACAGGAGCATGCGGAGGATGCGCAGCTGCGAAAACACGTATCGCTGGAGCTGCACGTACATAAGGATGTCCCCAGAACGTTTTTGTGGCATACCTACACCGATCCAACGGTTTCCGTACAAAATTCTCTGCTGTTTGTATCCGCGCTCATCCGGCAGGGCATCCTGTGTGAGTTTCATATGTATGATAAAGGGGCACATGGCTTATCCACCGCCGATCGACTGAGTCAGCGATCAGACGGGGAAAAGCTGCAGCCGGAATGTGCGGGATGGATGACCCTTCTGGAAACATGGATGAACGCGATCCTGTAAAGAATTTTTTAAAAAAGTACCGTTTATGGAAAAAACGGTATACAATATACATAGGATTACAAAAGCGGTATGCAGAAACGCCGGGATACATGGAAGTCAAAAATGCCGGCATCCGGCTTTACAATGAGCATGCGCTGTATGCGAAGCACTGTCCTTAGAAGCCGCAAATGTGCTAAGCAACCAAGTCATAGCTGTTTACATTGGTATATCTTTATGCGATCTGCTGGTTGCTGCATATATAGAGGCTTTGTGTATGCGCTGTTGGATGCTTGCAAAAAGCGTGTACGGCATGGAGGATGAATATGCTGCTTAAATATCGGAATTTAACTATACGGGATGCTGTAGTGCAGGATGCTGAGCAGCTTGCACAATGGTGGAATGATGGCAGGGTGATGGCACATGCAGGATTTCCAAATGGTACCGGAGAAACGGCACAGGAGATAGCGGAATCGATAAAGACCTGTGACACATCCCACAGCTTACTGATGATAGAAATAGACGATATTGCGATTGGGGAAATGAGTGTGCGATGGGAAGATGATGCAACGGCTGCCATAGGTATTAAACTATGCGATGCTTCCCGGCAGAACAAGGGAATCGGTAAAATTCTGTTGAGTATGCTGATATCATCGCTGTTTCATGAAGAAGGCTGTCATCGGATTATCCTGCATGTGAATCTTTCAAATAAAAGAGCACAGCATGTGTATGAGCAGCTTGGCTTTACCAGCGTGCAGGTGCATGAAAACTCCTGGACAGATCAATTAGGAAGACTGCAGTCCTCCGTTGATTATGTGCTGTATCAAAAGGACTTCATCGGCTACTGGGATTGAAGAAGCATGGCAGTGTAAAAGCCTTTCGCAGGATATCCCCTATAGCTACAGGAAGATGGACGGTAATGGCTTACCATATACGAATTGCTGCAAATAAAGCAAAGGCGAGTAGAGAAAAAAGGATGCTGATACGATGAATACAGAACTATGGAAGGAAGATACGGAAAACCGGCTCGGTGCTATGCGCATCGGCGTGTGTAAATATCTTCTCAATGAAGAATTTTCAACATTATGGGCAAATGATACGTTTTATGCGATGTGTGGATACAGTGAAGAGGAATATCACAGCGTCTTTCATGACAGTGCCACCCTATATTTTCAACAGGCCCCAAAGGAATTTGAAAAGCTGAAGGAAATCGTTGCGCATGCATATCGAAACAGAAGTCAGCAGTATGAATGCTTCTGTCGTCTGCCGGTAAAGGGAGGAAGCAGCCTGCGGATTCATATGACCGGAACCTTTGCGGAAGAGCAGATTGACGGCATACCGGTTGTTTATGCGGTTTATACCGATGTTGAGGATATGATGAAGATTCGTCAGAATCTGGAACAGGAGCATGAGCGTCTGAATCTGGCGTTACAGATGGAAATGAAAACCGTAGCCTGCATTCGTCTGATGTATATATCCAATGATATGCAGAGTTACATGGATCAGCTGCTGAAGGAAATCGGCGAATTCATGCATGCAGAGCGGGCTTATGTATTTGAGCTGCAGAACGGCTGTATGAACAATACCTATGAATGGTGCAGCGATGGTGTGGAATCCTCCATGGAATACTGTCAGAATATGGACCTTGATCTGCTCGCAATCTGGAAGGATTTCATTGAACAGGGGAAAAATGTTTCCATACCGGATGTGGAACGTATACAGAAAAGCTTTCCACAGACCTATGAGGTGCTGCACGTACAGAATATACACAGCATTGCGCTTTCCCCAATCGTTCAGAATAACAAAAGCATCGGATTTATTGGTGTTGACAACCCTGCGCCGGACTATATGCGTAATTTCTCTATGCTGGAAACCATTAGCTATTTTATGAGTGTGGCGATGGAGAAAAAGGATTTGAACGACCGCCTGCTGCATAACAGCTATTATGATGATTTAACCGGTGTATATAATCGGAATCGCTATCTTCAGGATTTGAATCAGCTCAACGGAAAGCAGATTCCCCTTGGGATTGTGTATATGGATATCAATGGTCTAAAGGATATCAATGATCATCTGGGTCACACCTATGGGGATAAGGTGCTGACAGAAGGAGCGTCCATACTGAAAAAGGTGTTTGATACCGGTGCAATCTATCGGATTGGCGGAGATGAATTCGTTGTGTTTGTTCAGGGAATGCAGGAACAGCAATTTCTGGAGCAGGTGGGAATTCTGAAGCAGGCAATTGTCGGCAGTGCGAATTGTAAGGGGGCAATCGGACATATATGGACGTCAACCTGTCAGGATCTCTCTGCAAAAATTACAGATGCAGATGAATACATGTATCAGGATAAAATGCAGTTCTATCGGAAAAATCCGAATTCCAACCGGTATCGCTGCTGTAACGACACCGTATTGCAGCTTGCGGACCGCGCTGTTTTGATGAAGGCATTGCAGGAGCAGCGCTTTGAGGTGTATTTGCAGCCAAAGGTAAATTTCAAAAAGGAGCTGATCGGAGGAGAGGCACTGATTCGTTATCATGATGAAGCTGGTACCTTGATTATGCCGAATGAATTTATTCCATCTCTGGAGGAAGCACGCACGATCCGCTATGTGGACTTCTTTGCTTTTGAACAGGTATGCAGACTGCTCAGCCGCTGGCAGGCGGAAGGCAGAAGGCTTACGCCGCTGAGTGTGAACTTTTCACGCTATACCTTGCGTATGGCAGACTTTCTGGGTGAATTGGAACGCATCTGGAAGAACTACAAGGTACCAAAGCAGTATCTGGAGATTGAAATCATAGAAAATGACGAGAGTCTGGACAATGAGTTTCTGATAATGATAATGGAACGTATCAAGCGGCAGGGATATTCTATATCCATCGATGATTTCGGTGCACGCTATTCCAATATGGCATTATTTATCAATGCACAGCTGGATACGCTGAAGCTGGACCGCAGTATGATGCAGGACTTGCAGAACAACCGCCGTTCCCAGATGCTGATATCCTCTCTGGTTCAAATCTGTCACAACCTGCGGATGCAGTTAATCGTGGAGGGTGTTGAAACAAAGGAGCAGTTTGACATCCTGAAGCAGCTGGACTGCGACGGGCTGCAGGGCTATCTGATTGACCGCCCGATTCCCATCTCTGCCTTTGAACAGAAATATATTAAATAAAAATAAGGGAAGCAGATGCATTCCTCTGGGAAAGACGGCATCTGCTTTTTATGAGCTTACGTAGTTTCTCAGTTGATTTTCCATGATATTCATAGTAAGATTTGACATGTTGTAGAAAGTGGGAACGATATATATGAACAATTTATCCATGAAATCATTTCTGTCAAAATATCATTTGCAGCTGTTTTTCTTCGCAGTTGCTCTGGAGAGTCTGGCTGCTAATTTTGCTCATCCGATTACGCCGACACTCATTCAAAATCTTCAGCTGCCGGATTATTCCTTTGGTATGCTGTATGCCGGGATGGCATTTACCAATTTTCTTTTTTCTCCCTTCTGGGCAAAGCAGGTTACCCGTATGGGAAGCCGCAAAGTTCTGGGTATCTGCTGTGTGGGCTATGGCATCGGTCAGCTGCTGTTCGCCATCATGAAAACACTGCCCACCATTATGCTTGCCCGTTTGCTATCGGGATTCTTTGTCGGTGGTATTATGGTCAGCTTTTTGACCTACATCATTCATACAAGCACCGTGGAAAGCAGGGGACGTTATCTGGCTTTATCCGCTACCTTCACAACCGTATTTGCGGCTTTCGGCTATTTGATTGGCGGATTTGTCGGCGTTGTTTCCATTCCTTTGACATTTGCTTTACAAAGCGGTGTTCTCATACTGTGCGGTGTACTGTTTGCGATATGTCTGCGTGAGGATAAGGCAGCGCAAAGCACATCCTTCCATATATGGAAGGAAGCGAATCCGTTTCAGGCGTTCCTTGATGCCCGCCGCTTTATGACACTGACATTCGCTATATTGTTTTTTGCGGTATTTTTGACCTCAACAGCAACCACAGCCTATGATCAGAATTTCAATTATTTTATCAAGGATCAGTTTCATTTCAATTCCTCGTATAATGGTATGCTGAAGGCGGTTGTCGGCTTTATATCACTGTTTGCCAATACTACAATTTGCGTGTGGATCATGAAGCGAACCAATGTGAAGAAATCTGTTATCTATGTGCTGGGAGGAGCCGGTGTCACGCTGCTTGCCATTACGATGCTGGAAGACATTCTGCCGTTTATCCTCATCAATATCATCTTTTTTGCGTTGAATGCCATTTATATACCCTTGCTGCAGGATTTATGTGCCTCGGCGTCCAGTGCAGAGCACAGCAGTATGGTCATGGGCTTTTATAATGCGATGAAAAGTCTTGGTATGATTGCAGGGGCATTGTTTGCCGGGTTTATGTATGCATCGGGGCCAAGATTATCCTTTCTGTATGCAGGTATTTTCTTTCTGATATCCATGCTGGCTGCTCTGTGGTATTACAGACGCTCCGTAAGTAAGCGTGAGAAGGGATAAAAAAACAGAAGAATCAGATAACGTGAAAGAAAAAGGCCAGTGTGGTCTTTTTTTGAAATATATGCGGGGGGCAAAAACAAAAGGAAGGTCCTGCATATCATAAGCCTTGGCTGCTCTCATTTACCAGCTATAGAGAAGGCCTGTGTGACAAGAGATAGTGTTTAAAGAGGATGAGGGGAAACAAGGCTATCGCTCATGCCGTATATATGGCAGCTTTGGATCAGAGATTTGCGTATGTCATGATGTGTATAGAATTTCAAATCAATTATATCGACTGATAGCGCAAGTGAATGGAGAAAATGAAAGGAGAATTCTGAATGTAGATACACAGGTGTTGCTTAGGAATGCGTATTATTAAATGCCAGCTTGTTGAAGGCCGTATAAAAGCAAGGATAGCACAGGCCAGAGCGCATGGTATTGCGGTGATTCGTCAATAATGTGGCATGAATGCGCTGATAACGGGAACATGGGGCTTTGAATTTTTCATAGAGGATAAGATGCTGAAATAGTGCTTGAATGCAGAAAAACAGAATGGTGAGGTCATTCTGTTTTTGTATTCATGGCTTGTCTTTCATATTCCTTTAGCTGTGTACACATGGTCGTAAGGATTTGCTGTGCATGCGCCAGCTGTAATGTGTCTCCTGTGACATGGCAGGCTAATGTACAGGTATCTTTCCAGGTAGAAGCAGCGATCTGAAAGGAGGGGTAACTACGTGGTCTGCCCAGAAGATACAGCTGTGTAATCGTGCAGTCATCAAAATAAATCGCTGCTGCATCAATTTTCCCCAGATTTGTATATGCGGTTTCCGGTGAATGAAAGCCTGCCTTCGCAGCAGCCTTGGTGACGGTAAGGGGCAGATGCTTCATGAGTGGATGAAGCAGCCGTATGGTATGCAGGTCGAGGCAGCGTGTCCTTTCCTCCTGCATCTGTTGGTGGATGTCCGCAAGCAGTTCCCTCCAGTCGCGATGATCCAGCCCATACAGGGTAACCTGAAAATCTCCAACGAAATTCGCGATTGTCCAGGCAGGTTTAAGCTGTAGAAACGAACGCAGATTCACCGGACAGGGAATCGTCATGGCATTCGCTGCTGTTATGCGGTGCAGTGTCTGGGCATAGGCACAAAGCAGAACATCATTTACTGTATATGACGGTGTGGAAATCCGCTTCAACAGCTCTAATGAAATGGATTCCTGCAGTGCACAGGTGTGCAGGGGATGTGGGGTGGAGGGAAGGGTGACGGGAATTGGTTTTCTTCTTTTGGCTTTCGTCTTTTTCTGTTTTATGACAGGCAGAGCTTCCGGTGCACGACAGTTTTGAAAGGAAACAGTCTCTTTTCGATAACAGGCGCAAAGCAGTCGAAGGATTTGCGTGGCTCCATCCCCGTCACACAGAATATGGCTGAATCCGATGCATAGAAGGTCCTGTTGTTCTTTATGTAGTATCTGTATGCAGAGCTGAGCATTCTGCTCGATGTCCCAGCTTGAAAAGTCAAAGCTGTTCACCTCCTGTATAATCGAAAACGCATCGTCCTTCGGTGTCCTCCAGCAGTTTTGCTTTTTATCGTAGCGTAACGCAAGCTCAGGAATCAGTGCTATACATTGGTTTACAGCATCCTGCAGTTTTTTCATGCAGATATGGGGCTGTAGTGTCAGCTTCAAAAACAAAACGGGCTGCTCGGGAAGCGTCAGTGCCTCCAAAAGGTCCAGCATGCCGGCAGAATATTTCATGACATCACTTCCTTTCCATTTTTCTTCATCATAACATCGTGATACGAAATGTCAAGGGAGGTAAAGCCTGCAGGTTAGGAAGAAAGGCTGAGCCGGATTGCGTATAGATTGTGCTTTATATCAGCTCGCTACTGTTGCATATGGTATTGCGGAAGTCGTGAAAACTATGACAGGCTATGATAGCCTTTCTATATTTTTCATCATTTAAAAGATGAATTAGTGACTCATAAACATCCTTGAAAATCAGGCGGTCTGCCTTATTTATGCCAATCAGAAAAACGATGTGAATATTTTGTGTACTCCATGCAATACCTTTTCTGGAGACGTATACGGAAATACAGGATCGTTCTGCATTCATCTTTATGGAATGGGGAATTGCAAAATTCTGAAAGCATGTTGGGCATGCATTTTCACGCTCGTGCAAAGCCTGTATGAATTCATCTTCGATAAATCCCTCTTCCTTCAACTCATCAAGTAGAAAGGAAAGAACGGCTTCTTTTGTTGAAGGAGCTTGTGAAGTATGGTAAAATCGCTCAAAGAAAAAATGATCAAAATATCTTTTAAGAAGGTTATATCGATGCCGTCGTTTGACGTCATCAATTTTAGATGCTATCGCCTTTTGATCGGGGATGCCGATAAAAGGTATCTGGATCACGACACAATCAGCATGCTTGTCATGAAGCGGGACGGTTGTAAAGATAATATCGAGCTGCTGATTCTTCAGCATGCTTTCGTCTGTGCAGGGGGCAAGAAGCAGAATGTCGTCATGAAACTTACGTTGCAGCTGATGATAGATTTTTGTCTGATAATCCATATAGGAGGGGCATACAAGTACGCATTTCAATTTTGGTATTGCAGCCTTTTGGCGTTCCATTTCTGCACCGATATGCAATGCGATATAAGTGATTTCTTCTTCACACAGCATTTCATTCATAGCGAAATGCTGTTGAATCTGTATTGCTGTATAAATGGCTATATCGTATATAAAGGGACAATTTTTTTTAATATCCTCGCATAACGGATTTTTGACAGAAATGTTTTTTTGAAGACGTACAGACAGCTTCTTTAAATGCAGAGCAAAGGGAAGGGTAAAACTGTCTGTGCAAAGCTGAATCGAATACTGCGCTTCCACTTTTCTACATATTTTTTTACTAAGCAGCATAAACGGGGCAGCTATGAAATTCTGCTGGTTTTCGTCTTTTATAAGAGAGGATGCAGAAATGAGAATTTCAATTTCTGCTCTTTCATGAGCATTGAGTAGAATATGAAATTCGCCCTCCAGATACCTGCATATGCGCTCTATGAGGGAACCGTCTGTTCTATTTTCAATTACTGGATGAAACTCGCAATGCAGATGATTTCCATCGATTATACGGTTGATATTGATCAGGATATGGAGCATTAGATTCATTAAGGAAAAGTCATCGATATAATAATTGTAGGAATCAAAAATGGTAAGGATGTGATGCATGATTTCCTCTGCCTCAAAGAAAGGAAAGTAATTGCGAAGCAATGACATACTCAGCATACTGTTGCCGGTTTCCTGAAAAATACAGTTTGAAATAAGATGGCGCTTATCTTTTTCACTGGCGTCTATTGTTACCGTATCCCCTTTTGTAAGAAATCTGATGTGAAAGTTTGCATAGGCTTTATTCATTTTCACAAGTGTCGTTTTCAGTGTAGATTCTCCTATAAACAGGGTTTCACAAAAATCCTCTATACGGATACACTCCTGATCAAGCAGAAGCTTTTTCAGAATAAAGGCTGATCGCTGGGAATAGGTTTGCGGTACTTCATTAGACACTGCCCCTATCCATTCCTTATATGCAGGATTTATCTGATAGCCTTTTGGCGTAGAGAGAATGAAGCTTTTCTTATAGGTGCCGTTGATTTCCTTTACATAGGATTTGACAGAGCGCTTTGAAATTTGCAACCTTTGCGCAAGCTGCGTGGAGGTGGTGAAAAGGCCTGCATTTCTTTGTAGGTATTCTAAAAGATCCTTATGTTTTTTCAACATGATTACTCACCTCTTTAACAACCCCCTCCCTTATCAAGATTCTAGCATCATTTGTTTTCTTTTACATATCTCATATTTCACCGCAGCGGTGCAAGACTTTGTTTGCTGAAAGAAACCGGCCATGATTAAATGTAGGTGTCAAATGATAAGAGGGAGGTGAAAAAATGAATCGTATTCGTATATTGCTATGCTGTGGTGCTGGGATGTCCAGCGGTTTGTTGGCACAGCGTACAAAGATCGCTGCACGGAAACAGAATATCGAAGCAGCTGTGCAGTCGGCAGCACGCAGTGGTTTGCTGGATATGGTGCATAAATATGATGTTATTTTACTAGCACCGCATTATCAGGGAGAGCTTGATAAAATAACAAGGATGTGTGAACCATACCATGTACCTGTCAGAGTGATACCTAAGGAGTATTTCGGCTCTCTGGATGGGGAAGGAACATTGGCATTTGCAATGGATGCTTTGCAAGAACAATAGCACAGTACCGCATTGGCTCCGGGGAAAAAAGCCAAAAAAGAGGTGAATACAATGAAGAATGAAATATCCAAAATGGATAAATTTTCAAACTGGCTCAATGAAAAGCTCACACCGATCGCTGAAAAGCTTTTAGCGAATCCATGGCTCTCTGCCCTGTCCAATGCATTTAATAAAGTATTGCCCTTTATATTTGCTACATCAATTGTATCCTGTTACAACATTATCAGAAATTTTCTTATCCCATCCTTACCGAATCTGGAATTTGTGGCAACCTTCAGTTTTTCCTTGATTAGCTTATTTCTTGCGTTTATCGTTCCATATCTGATTATGGAAAATAAGGAGCATGAGCGATTTAAGCTGGTCACCGGTTTGCTTTCCATCGCTGTTTTTTTGATGATGCTGAAGCCGGAATTTAAGGATTCTGTCATGCTGATCAGCTTTGATGAATTCGGTGCCGGGGGAATTATGTACAGCATGATTATCGGCGTTGCTGTTGCCTTCCTTTTTCATTTATGGGCAAGCCTTCACTGGCTGGAGGATAGTGAAAATCTACCTTCCTTTATTGCAGACTGGGTAAATGGGCTGATCCCAATATTCACGATTCTCGTTATCGCATATATGATTGCATACGGCTGTGATGTGAACCTGTCAGCCTCCATCACATGGATGCTTCGCCCTTTGTTTGGTTTTGGTCAGACCTATCTTGGGTTTATCGTTATCGTAGAGCTTCCGGCTGTTCTATATACCTTTGGTATTGCGACCCGTACAACCTCTGCCATTCGTAAGCCGATCATGCTTGCCGGTATCGCCGCAAATGCAGCACTTGTAGCAAAGGGAATGGCTCCGGACAATATTGTGACCTCCGAGGTTATATTCTCCTCCGGCTTATTATGTCTTGGGGGAACCGGCTGTACATTGCCTCTGGTTATCTTTATGTGCCGTTCAAAGTCGAAAAAGCTGCGCACCATGGGCAAAATTACACTGGGTCCCAGTATTTTCAATATCAATGAACCGCTTATATATGGGGTGCCTATCGTATTTAATCCCATACTGATGCTGCCAATATGGATCAATTCCTTTACCGGACCGACAATTCTCTGGTTTGCGATGAAAACGGGATTGCTGAATATACCGGCATCTGTCATTGATGTGGGACAGCTGCCCGTCCCTGTTTCCAGCTTCCTTACCTTTGCAGATTGGCGTGTATTGCTTTGGGCATTGCTGATTTTCATCGTGTATGCAATTACATGGTGGCCATTCTTCAAGGCATATGAAAGGAAATGTATGTTGCAGGAGGAAACAGAGGTATGAACATAAAGAGGGGGTCCCAAAGATGGATGAAACAGTTGTAAATATCGCAATGGAAATTATATTAAAGTCAGGAGATGCGCGTTCCTTTGTAGAGTCTGCTTTTTTAGAAGCAGGAAAACAGGAGTATGAGCAGGCGAGAATATATTTGCAGCAGGCAGAGCGGAAATTAAATGAGGCACATGTCGCACAGACAGATATTATTCAGCGTGCGGTACGTGGGGAAAATATTGAATTGAATCTGATACTGATTCATGCACAGGACACACTCATGACGATCAACTCTGAATGTATTATGGCAGATCAGATCATATCGTTATTGCAAACAGCTGTATATAAACAAAAGGAGAGCAAGCAATGAAAAATATACTTTTAAAGCCTTATCAGAACACCTTTCCCAAGGATTTTTTATGGGGTGGTGCCATTGCCGCGCATCAGGCTGAGGGGGCATTCAAGGAAGGCGGCAAAGGTCTGGATAGTGAGGATGTGCGCTATTTTGATGCGAATTGGACGATGGAGGAAAGAATCGAGAATCGTTTAAAGAGAATGACTACGGATATTTTTGAAAACGGGCGCACCTGTGAGGATGTGGAGCATTATCCATTTCGCTGGGCGATTGATTTCTATCATACATATAAAGAGGATATCCAGCTTTTTGAGGAGCTGGGACTACGGATTTTCCGCTGCTCAATAACCTGGTCAAGAATTTATCCGAATGGGGATGATGAGGAACCGAATGAAGAAGGCATTCAGTATTATAGAGATATGCTGAAGGAATGCCATAAACGGGGGATGAAGGTTTTTTTAACAATTCTGCATTATGCTGTACCTGTACATGTCATACGTTCCTATGGGGGCTGGAAAAATCGAAAGACCATAGGCTTGTTTGAACGCTATTGTCGTACCTTGTATGAAAGACTGGGGGATTTGGTGGATTACTGGCTTCCCTTCAATGAAATCAACGCATCTAAATTCTCTCCCTATAACGGTGCAGCTCTGATAAAGGAAGAGGAGGAAGACTATGATCAGATGATCTATCAATGTGCACATCATCAATTACTGGCACAGGCTAGAGCCGTGACAATCGGTCATGAAATCCTGCCGCATGCAAAAATCGGAGGCATGCTGTCCCGTTGGAGCACGTATCCAGCGACTTGTCATCCGGATGATGTGATGCAGATGCTGCTGGATGATAATTATGAGCAATTCTTTTATACGGATGTAATGGCAAGAGGGGAATATCCGTCCTACATGACCAGATTCTTTCATGAAAAGGGGTATGAAATAGAGATGCTGCCGCAGGATGCTGATATATTAAAGGCTGGTACTGTTGATTTCTTATCCTTTTCCTATTATTATTCTATGATTTCAACGACAAATCCGAATCATCCCAACTCTGGAACCGATACGGTTGTAGGAAAGAAGAGCAAATTTCTGAAGAGTAGTCCATGGGGATGGCAGACAGACCCTGTTGGGTTGCGAATCAGTCTGAACCAGCTATATGATCGTTATCAGCTGCCGCTTTTCATCGCAGAAAACGGACTGGGGGAATTCGATACGCTTGAAAAGGATTTCCGCATACATGATCCATACCGGATTTCGTATATGAAGGAGCATATCGTGCAAATCAAAGAGGCTATACAGGATGGAGTGGATGTGTTTGGCTATACACCTTGGGGCATAATTGATATCGTATCCAGCGGTACGATTGAAATGAACAAACGCTATGGTGTAATTTACGTTGATCGTGATGAACGCGGACGGGGAAGTAACAGACGCTATAAGAAGGATAGCTTTACCTGGTACCAGAACGTGATTCGTACAAATGGCAGTGACCTGTAGAAGGCTGGCGTAACTGTAGCATAAGGCTTATAGAAAATAGAGAAACTCTTATATGCATGAGCATGATGAAGAGCTTCTCTTTTTTGTGATGAGGACGCTATTATGTTCTGTAATGCTATATCACTGTTTTACAGCTCTTTACCGTTTGTTTCAATGACACGCTGATACCAATAGAAGGAATCCTTTTTCAATCGCTTCCCGCTTCCTTTTCCATAATCATCCAGATCGACATAGATATAGCCATAGCGTTTGCTCATTTCCGCACTGGATGATGATACGATATCAATCGGTGCCCAGCTCAGATACGCGAGGATCGTCACACCATCCTTTCTGCATTCCTGTACCTGCGTGATATGCTGGCGGAGGTATTCGATGCGGTACGCATCATGTATACTTCCATCCTCCTCAACTACATCCAAAGCCCCTAAGCCGTTTTCCGCTATCATTAAAGGCTTTTCATAACGATCCCAATATTGGGAAAGGCAGTTATAAAGACCCAGCGGATCAGCACGCCATTCCCATGGTGTCGGCTTCAGATATGGATTCTGTTCCCCATCAAAGGGCTCCATGGTATTCCTATCAGAATCGACGATTTTGGAATAATAATAAGAGACTGCTAAAAAATCCATCGTATAGGTTTTTAGCAGCTTTAAATCCTGTTTCTGCATATGCAGATGGATATTATTATCTTGGAAATAACGAAGGGCATATCCAGGATACTCACCTCTGAGCTGTACGTCTGTAAAATAATACTGCATGCGATTTTTTTTCATTGTCAGAATCACATCCTGCGGCTTACAGGTAGCCGGATAAAACGTACCATCTGCCACCATGGTACCCATGCGTGCATCTGGGTCGATTTCTCTTGCCAGCTGTATCACTCGCGCACCTGCAACAAATTGATGATGCACTGCCTGATACATCAGCTCCTCCATATACTCGCTTTGCTCCTCGTAAATGCCCAGGGAACCGAATTGGACAGCAGGCACCAGATTTACCTGATTACAAACGATCCAGTATTTCACCTTTCCCTTGTAACGACGCAGAAGAACGCCTGCATAATTTACAAAGAAATCGATGACTTTGCGATTCGCAAAACCTCCATATTCCGTCACCAGATGGATTGGGAAGTCATAATGGCTCATCGTTATGATCGGCTCCATGCCATTTTTTATAATTTCATCAATCAGCTGATCGTAAAATTGCAGTCCCTTTTCATTTGGCTGCTCCTCATCACCGTGAGGAAAGATGCGGCTCCAGGAAATACTTGTCCGAAACGCCTGTAAACCAAGCTCCTTCAACAGGGCAAGATCCTGCTTAAACGTATGATAGAAATCGATTCCATAACGCTTTGGATAATACCTGATGGTATCCTGCATGGCCGCTTGGATACCGGACAGGGTATCGCCGCCTTCCTTTTTTATATCGGCACGCTTTAATTTTGGATCATAAGCCCGTAAATCAGAGGTGGACAGGCCTCTTCCATCCACATCATAGGCTCCCTCAATCTGGCATGCGGCAACCGCCCCGCCCCATAAAAACTTATCGTAAAATTCATGTTGACTTGACTTCATTTTTTTCCTCCTGTTCTATTCTTTAAAAAGAGGGGCACATTTTTCTGTTCCCCTTTCCTATTGTGATGCAGTTTCCTATGCACGCTGCAAAGTATTTACTTATTATCCTTTATGATTTTTAAAACATCGATCAGCTGTTTGGTTATATGCAGCTCCGACTTAATCGTCATCAGGGTATCCTGTGCATGGGCAAATAACAAACTGGGCTCATAGCCATAGCCGCCGGCTTCCCTTTGAATGATGTCCGTTTGTGACTTATGTGCCAGTGTGATAGCTTCCTCAGCATTTTGTAAATATGCAGCAGCCTCCTGAAAATTGAATTTCTTTGCTTCCTCCAAGGCTTCCTCAGCTTCATTCCGTGCATTTCCGGCATGCAGGATAATCTGCATGGCTGCTGTGAGCAATTCGTTTTGTTCGTTCATAAAAAGTCCTCCATATCATATGTATTGTTATTCAACAGCTGCTGTTTCTTCTTGGATTTTCTGCTTCTCATATACCTTGAAAAACGGATACCAGATAATTCCATAAATCAGGAATAAAATGACCCACCATAAGACAGCCCGCATATCCTGCGTAGCAAGAACAGAGGAGATTGGTGCAGGTACCTGTCCGATTTCCATCATCTGTGCAGGGATGTTGAGTAAGCCCAGGCTCATAATTACCCAAACATAGACTGGACCGATAATGGCGTTGATCCATGCAGGAATCATGAGCAGAGGATTGAAGACAACCTTTGCGCCATACATTAACGGTTCATTGATGTTAAAGATGGAGGGCACGAGGAATACTCTTCCCAGCATTTTCAGCTGCTTTGATTTCGAGAAGCACATGAGTACATTAAGTGCCAGTGTTGCACAAACACCGCCCATTGTGATAAAGCTGATAGACCAGAAGGTCGTATGGCTGACAATATGTGTTGCAGCCTGCCCTGCAGCAATCTGTTCCAGGTTAGCCTGCACACCAGCCATAAGGATTGGGGTTGTGATCGCATTGAAGGTCCAGCTTGAAATACCAAGGGTGTAGAAGAATGCCAGAGTAAAGCACATGAGCACCAGACCGGGCAGCGTCTGACCGATTTGTATCAAAGGTGTAAAAATTGAAATAATGGCAGCATACACATTGACGTCCATTAGTTTGACCATGACCATGATGCTTCCTAAAGAAATAAGGTTTGGTACAACCGTATTGATCCAGGAGGAAACAAAATCCGGAATACTGCTGTCCTTCAGAAAGTGCAGCTTTGCCCATAGGTGAAAGATGATAGAGGTAAACAGACCTGTAATCATGGCAACAGCAATGCCGCTTGCGCTTAAATGATTCATTAAGGCAGAAATACTGTCGGCATCCTCACCAATCGGAATTGCGACCATCAGGAACACGCCGATGGATGCAATCCCTGCATTGATCATATAGCTTGGATGTCCCAGCTTTTCCATACACTGATTTGCGATTGTAAAGGCAACTATCAATGAAATGATACCAAAGCTGAAGTCACTGATTACCCCCAGATCCGGCAGTGATGGGAAAAAGGATACAAGCACATTATATAGAAATATAACGGAGCCTGTTAAAATGAACGGAATGACCTTTTGCATAGTGGAGCCCAATGCAGAAATCCAGGGCTTGCTTAATATCTTGTTCGATTTTGGCACAAAGGAATTTGCTAGCCAATTCATGAATGTATTCATAACTTTCCTCCTGTTTTTCATTGCTATTTCCTCAGAAACGATGTATGCTATTCCTGAAGAAATCAAATACATAGCGATTTCTCATGAAGCTAAGAATGCCCTCTTAGCTTCTTTTAATTTTTTAAAGTCTGTGCAAAAGCAATCAGGCGCTCACCGTCGAGCGAGCCATAAATGTCTTCCGGAATCAGTGCGACAGCAACACCATGCGGCTTCGCAAGCTCTTGAAACTTATCGATTTCTTTTGCATAATGCGGACCGATCAGCAGCACATCGATGGTGGAGAGCAGCTCGTTTGCCTCAGAAGCACTGCGCGCCTCGATTGTTACATTCAGCTTTTTCTTTTTCGCTGTTTTTCTGGCACTGCTGGCCAAGAAGCCGCTTGACATACCGGCACCGCAGCAAAGCAGAATTTTCAACGTTTCCATTTTTTTCACCTCCGTTTTTCTTGACACCTACATTATGCGGAATTTTAAACAATTCATCAACCTGTCTTTTTCCTTTACGGGGAAATGAGGAAATGTATGAATTTTCCCATAAGGGGGAAATAAAAGATTTCCCCTAACAGGAAGAAGCGAAGTTGTAATTTCTGTGAGAATTGCTATAATAAAATAAATGAGCAGGAGGTCTTACATATGAATAAGAAACAATTGGAAATGATTCGTTTTTTATCTGTTCATAACCGACCGATGAGCGGAAAGGAGCTTGCAAATGCGTTAGAGGTAACTCCTCGCTCGATTAAAAATTATGTCCATGAAATCAATGGATTATATGGAAAAAGTATTATCGCATCCTCACGCAACGGCTATGAGCTGCACACCAATGTGGTATCCTCCCTGCTGGCTTCTCTTGACAATCAAAAGATTCCGCAGACGCAGGAGGAACGCTCCTTCTATATCATTAAACAGCTGGTGCTGCATCATCATTCCGGATTGGATTTGTTTGATCTTTGCGATACGCTCTGTGTGAGCTATTCCACAATCAAAACCGTAATCTATAAAATGAATAAAATTTTCTCTGCATACCATGTTGCATTTCCCTGCGAAAATGACTGTGTCTATATTCAGGGGAATGAACAGGATAAACGCAGACTGATTAGCTATGTAATCAACGAAGAGGCGAAGAACAGCTATATCAATCTGGATTTACTGCGCAAAAATTTTGGCAGTATAGATATCGATGCGCTGCAGACGATCATATACCAGACATTTAAAAAATATATGTATTATTTGAATGATTTTGCAGCATTGAATCTGCTGTTGCATCTATTGATCATGATTGATCGAGAACTGAATGGAAATGAGCTGGATTCAGGACAGACGGATTTCACCTTTAATTCACCGCAGGAGGAGGCTTTTTTAAGCAGCTTAAGGCAGCAGATCGAGCAAAGCTTCGGCATCGAATTTAATGACTATGAATACTTTGAGCTGTATATGCTGTTTCGTGCAAATGCTAATTTCTCATTGGATGTATCCGGCTCTGCATTGAAAAATGCTGTAGGTGAGGATGTGCTTTCCTTAACAAGAGATTATGTTCGTAAAATTGATAATCTGTATATGATTGATCTTTCCGCCAACACCTTTATCACGCCGTTTGCACTGCATCTTAAAAATTTAATTTTCCGTGCAAAAACGGGGCGTTCAACAAAGAATCCAATGACACAGGCGATTAAGAACAATAGCCCTATTGTGTTTGACATAGCTATTTATATTGCACTGGATTTGATGGACCGATATGATTTTATGATAAATGAGGATGAAACTGCATTTCTGGCGATTCATATCGGTGCCGAGATTGAAAGGCAAACTGCTAATACGTATAAGATCCCTGCGATTTTGATATGTCCGGATTATCATGATATGGCATCAAGTATTTTAAATACTATGATGATGAATTTCGGCAATCAGCTGAATCTGATCGGCTCTGTGACAGATGAAGTGCAATTCAAGGAGAAACTGCGGGAACAGAGCATTGCCATCGTGTTCTCGACAATACCATTAACACAGCACGCAAATTATTCTAACCTGAAGGTGGTGCAAGTTTCTCCAATCAATCTGTCATCGCAGTTTGATAAGATTCAGTCTGTGATTTCAAAAGAGCTGGAGGAGGAAAAGAATCAGAAATTGTGTGTTGATTTTCATACCTTTTTTGAACAAGATCTGTTTATGTATGAACAGACCAACGTGTCAAAGGAGGATATTCTGGAAGTGCTTTGCACTGCACTTACAAAAAAGAAGTATGTAAATTCTGATTTTTATGATAATGTATACCGAAGAGAAAAAGCTGCACCAACCGCGTTTGGCTGCATTGCGATTCCACATGCAGTGGAAATGGATGCCATGAAGACAAGCATTGCTGTAGCAATTTCAAAAAACGGAGTTCCTTGGGGAACCAATACAGTATATATCATCTTTTTGCTGGCGATAAACAAAGCGGATAAACGTGAATTCAGAAGTATTTATGAATCCTTGATATCCCTGTTTAGTGAACCGGCTATGCTGCCTCTCATACGAAACTGTACCTGCTTTCAGGATTTTGAAGATATGATTTACAGCAGTATTCAACTCGAAAAATAAAGTGTGAAAGAAAATCAAAAATATAGTAATTCAGGATTATTGAAATAACTTTCATGGAATATTTGTGCCCGCACGCGAAGCGTGGGGAATGGAGGGACGGATGATAAAAATCAGCACCAGTTTTTCTAGGCCTTTTACGTCGGCAGTGCATGCAAATATAAACAACAGCAGGATGCAAAAAGATTCTAAGAGGAATGTATTTGTATCCTGTTTTGCATATATTTCTTTTATGTTGATTGCATGATATGCAACACATGATGGATGCATGGTAAGGATAGGAAAAACCTGCAGAAAATAATATGTAAAAGAGAGGACAAACAGCGACAGGTATGCTATCCTTGAACGATATCGTGATTATATTATAAACACAGGAGGAACAACGCATGGTCATGTGGAATCCGTGGCGGGGATGTCACCGGTGCAGTGAAGGCTGTAAATACTGTTATATTCATAAGGGAGATGCGCGAAAAGGCATCGATACAAATTTGATACATAAAACAAAGCGCTTTACAGCGCCGATTGAACGTAATAAGCATGGCGAATACCGCATGAAGGGCGGACAGCTTGTTTATCTTTGCTTCTCCTCTGACTTTCTGCTGGAGGAGGCGGATGACTGGCGCGGGGAATGCTGGGCGATGATACGTGAGCGGCAGGATCTGCATTTTCTGTTTCTGACAAAGCGGATTGAGCGGTTTATGGATTGTATTCCCGAAGATTGGGAGGCTGGCTATGAAAATGTAACAGTCGGCTGTACAGTGGAAAATCAGGACGCGGTAGATTGTAAGCTGAAGATATTTCAACAGCTGCCTATCCGCCATCGCAATATTATATGCCGGCCATTACTGGAAGCGGTGAATCTTCAACCATATCTGTCCGGATGTGAGCTGGTAGTCGTCGGTGGTGAATCTGATCCCAAGGCAAGGGTATTGAATTATGATTGGGTGCTCTCTATCCGGGAGCAGTGCATACAGGCCGGTGTACACTTTTCCTTTCGCCAGTGCGGAACGCATTTCATAAAGGATGGGAAACAGTATCATCTGCATGTGCGAGTTTTGATGTCGCAGGCACGCAAGGCAAATCTGGATTTATAGCTATATACAAAAGAACCCGTAATATACAGGGGGTAAATGAAGGAAAGGAGAGTGGAGCAGGTAAAGCAAAACAGCAATGTTAATTTCGTACAGCAGACTGCTGTACGGCTTTGTGTATGCACGCTTCAGCTTTGTGCTTTTATGTTACTCCTGTATTGCAGAGGGGAACATCCCTTCTGTTTTTTAAATACCCGTGAGAAATAATTGGAATCGTTAAATCCGCACAGCTGCGATATTTCTGATATCGTGTAGGAGCCGCTCATGAGATAGCCAATACTTTTTTCAATACGGAATTCCAGAATGAACGAAAACAGGGTTTGATGCATATAGCTCTTAAAAATTCTGCAGCATTCGTTTTTACAGACATGAATCTGATCTGCAATTTCATGCAGGGTAAGCTCTCTGTCATAATTATCTTCCACAAACAGCAAAATCGTGCGGACTCTGTCATAATTCAGCAGTTCGCAGGATGAGAGCCTGTGCTCAGAACGCATATGGAGATGCAGTGTTTTTAAAATGGTGTATAGCTCCAACAGGATAGTAAGCTCATAGGCATCTACTTTTTCTTCATAATTCCGGGCGATACGCTGAATAGCAGCAGTGATGGTGGCGTGCCATGGTGCACTGCCGTTAAAACAAAAGGAGGAGAGGGAGAGGTCATTCACAAGCGGCTTCACATATTTGCTGTGAATGAGACTGCCTTCAAATCCGGACAGCAGTCTGGAATCAAAGGTTATAGAAATATAGGTACAATCCTGATCCTGATACATAGTTCCTGTATGCAAGGCATTGGCATTGGCGAATATTGCATCGCCCTTTTTGACATGGTATTCCTGATGATTGATTCTGTACAGCATCTCTCCGCTGGTAATCAGTGTTATTTCGATTTCCGGATGCCAGTGCCAGTGAAAGGATCCAGAGTCGTATGCTGTTATTTTTTCATAGCTCACCAGCAAAGGAAAGGGATGACTTCCATGTGCCTTGATTTCTTTATTGGTATCATCTGTTATGATCTGCATAGCCCACCTCCTGCATGTGCAAGTATCTTGTATTATCATACTATAAATTCCTGTTTTGTGCTGATTTTTTACGTGAAATGCATCCCTGTGCAATATTGTGCTTATTTCAATCAAGATAATGAAGGCGTATATGTGAAGCATGGCGTATCATAAAAACAGATGACAATCATGCGCATGCTTTACCTGAATACAGCGGGATATTTACAAGAATAGTGCTGACAGGATGCAAGAAAGTCTGCATAAAAGCTCCCCTATAGATGGAGATAAAAAACGGCAGGCCTCAATGAGCAGCACACCGGCCTGTTAATGGTAAAGACTTGCAGGAGGATATCTTTACGTGAAGCATGGCGCGATAAGGCGTATGTATTTGATTGAGAACAGCATAGCCGACATGTCAGGAATGCAAAGTGGAAAAGGAGGATGTTATTATGGAGAAACGATTGATGAAGGAATTTGAAGCGGTTTTCAAAGCACAGGGAGAAGCAGTGTTTTTTTCACCCGGTCGTGTGAATCTGATTGGAGAGCATACTGATTATAACGGCGGTATGGTGTTCCCTTGTGCGATTACCCTTGGTACCTATGCCGTGGTTTCGCGGCGTGCAGATGCCCATATGTTGCTGTATTCAAATAATTTCAGAGAAAAAGGCATCATCGATGTGGATTTAAACAAGCTGCAATACGACAAACAGGATGACTGGGCGAATTATGTAAAGGGTGTCTTATACTTCACACAGCAGGAGGGCTACAAGCTTCCTTGCGGCTTGAATATACTGATTGAAGGCAACATACCGAATGGGGCAGGGCTTTCTTCCAGTGCATCGCTGGAGGTGCTGATTGGAACGATTCTGAAGGAGCTTTTTCAGCTACCTCTCTCTATGCTGGATATTATCAAGCTGTCACAGAAAGCTGAAAATCAGTTTGTCGGCATGAATTGTGGTATTATGGATCAGTTTATCATCGGTATGGGGAAAAAGGGTTATGCGATCGCTTTGGATACCGCAACGTTAAAGCATAGCTATGTACCTGTTCAGCTAAAACAGGCAAGTATCGTTATCATGAATACCAGAAAGCAGCGAGGGCTGACGGACTCCAAATATAATGAACGCCGGGCAGAATGTGAGCATGCCCTTTCCCAGATACAGAAGATTATGAAAATCAACAGTCTGTGTGACTTAAAGGAAGAGGAATTTGAGAAGATTCAGCATAGCATAACCAATCCGGTGGAAAGGAAGCGTGTCCGCCATGCTGTACTGGAAAATATACGTGTAAAAAAAGCTATTACAGCATTGGAAAACAATGATATCATTGAATTCGGTGCCCTGATGAATGCCTCCCATATCTCTCTGCGAGAGGATTATGAGGTCACCGGAGTCGAGCTGGATACGCTCGTGGAAAGTGCTTGGCAGCAGAGCGGAACTATTGGTGCTCGTATGACAGGGGCCGGTTTTGGCGGCTGTGCCATTGCAATCGTTGAGGATGAGACAATAGAGGATTTCAAACAGGCTGTTTATAAAGAATACACGAAGAGGATTGGCTATGAGCCGGAATTTTATATCGCATCCATCGGACATGGTGCAGGGAAACTCGTGGGGGGATGCATACAGTGATTGGCGTCTGATGAATATGGAGTACAAACCAGGTGTCAAGAATAGGGAATGAAAGTATGCTGTTTTGCTGCAGATCTGTGTACAGCGCAGAGAATGAAAATGCTTATGACAGCCTATATGCTGGGATAGGTAAATAAAGCAGAGCGGCGAGCTGGAGTGATTTCTATTGGTTGTTTACTGAAGTAAATGGTTAAGCTTAGATAGGAGAAGGGTATCCAATTCTTGAGGGAGGCGTTTGCCATGGATACTCTTCTGCGTAATAAACGGTTCAAAGAGTAGATTGCAAGATCATGTCAGCACGGTCAGTAGGAAATCTTTTATTGTGTATCCGGCAGCTAAAGGTACATCTGTTATGAATATGGCTTTGTTTAGCTACAGCAGGAAAAACACAATAGTACCGTATAGGGAAGAAATGAATCGGAAATTCATAGGAAAAACTGTTTTTGAGGTAGACAAAATTAAGATTTTAGTGTATTATTGTAAAGCACTCAATCATGCAGGAGTGGTGGAACGGCAGACACGCTGTCTTCAGGCGGCAGTGCGAGCAATCGCGTGAGAGTTCAAATCTCTTCTCCTGCACCATTTTATTGAGTCAGACGCTCTATATCAGCGTCTTTTTTTGTTTTCTAAGAGTCTGTCAATGTCTTTTTATATACTGCCATGCGCACACTCTCTTTCTTTGAATATTTGAAGATGATACAGAGATCAAAGAGAGGTAAAAAATTGATTTTTTTCCATTTAGGGGTAGACAAATCAATTATTTCAGTGTATTATAATTGAGCATCATGAATCACGCAGGAGTGGTGGAACGGCAGACACGCTGTCTTCAGGCGGCAGTGCGAGCAATCGCGTGAGAGTTCAAATCTCTTCTCCTGCACCATGATAAGCACAAAAGCGCTCTATATCAGCGCTTTTTTTGTTTATATCAGATACCTGATGAATGAAAGTATTACACTTATCAGGCATACATCAACCGTAAGGCTCATTGTACCTCTGTCCCGTGGGTACCACAACCTCACGAATATTTATATAGAAATTGAAAGCGAATATCTGCACGTATTTTGATAGAAAGACACTGTGTATATCGAAATCAACACACTAGCTCATTCAACCATACTGACAAACGTCTCGATGAATTCATCATAGGAATTGCAGGCAGTCAGTTTTTTTACATTCTCTCGTTCAATCAGAACGGAACTGATAGTTTCATATACTGACTGAAATAATTTTCTGTCATGCTTATGAAAGCACATCAGAATAACGATAGAAACCTGATTGTTGTTCCAAAAAATAGGCTTTTTGGAAATCAGTATATTGATAATCGTCTTTTTGGATCGCATATAAGTGCTATGTGGAATAGCAAAATGATCAAACGCGGTGGAGGACATATGCTCTCGTTCCATAATTTCATCATACAGCCGGTCATCTGCAAATCCATGCTTCTGCAATCTTGAGCACATGGATCGAATACAGGCAGAGGCAGAAGAAAATCCTTCTATCTTCTCAAACATAAAGGGAAGAAACAACTGCCGGAGCTGCTGTTCAAAATCAACACGATATTTTTCAGCCTTTATTTCTGCTATCATTTGTTGAATTTTCTGTTGATCCTGTTTATTTAAAAATAGGCCAATCTGTACACTGCGTGTTTCAAATCGATCTGAAAGCGGAAGTATAGAAATTACCAAATCAATGCTTTTCTGTGCAAATACAGCCTGTTCACTTGTTGCTACATCGATGATTGTCAAATCATTGGAAAAGACATCATGAATCTGCTTAATAAGATTTTGAACCATTTCATAATACTGTGGACAATATAACAGAGCTGTAATTTTATTAGAAACAGATTTCATTTCACTGAACATACAGCCTAAATGAATAGCAATATAGGAAATCTCATCCTCGTTTATGATGATGCCGGTTTTTTTCTTAATTGCCGTTGATACATGAACCGCTACATCAAAGAAAAACGGACATGTTGTTTTAATGGTATTCGTCAAAGGATTCTTATTCAAATTGTGATTATTGGAACGTATGAACAGGCTTTGCAGGTGTAAAGAAAAGCAATTCAGCAGCTTCTCATTACATAGATCAATTCCATAGGACTCCTTAATCTCGTGTAGCAGCTCTGCAGCCAGAGATAGGTACTCCGGCTGAATATAATTACTGATATTGGATCCCTTTAAATCCGTGTAATCAATCGGTGTTGTTCTGGACATGACGAGTAATGCAAGCTCCTGTATTTCGAGCTCAATGTAATGTATCTGAAAATAACGTTCAAACTGCTTAACAGCTTCAAGTGTTATGGTATATGCGTGCGATTGGATACAGCCCGGTGTCAGAATGCTTTGCGAGCTGAAATTTTTATGACGGATTCTGTCTATGGAAATCGCAGTGTGCAGTACCAGATTGGTCAGAGAAAAATCATTGATAAAGTATCCGTTTTTCTGAAAGCTTTCTGTAAATATAGAATGGATATATGTAATATCAATATCAGGGAATTTATTCTGAATCATGGCATAATCGACAAAGTTGGAGGAGGATTCTCCATAGAGCACATCACTGATCAGCTTGCGTTTATCACTTTCCGAACCGCTCAGTGCTATAGAATCGCGTTTGTTTATGATTTGGAGATGATAGCTGCTGATTTTGCCTTTCAGCTTTGCGATTTCCTTTTTTAATGTGGAATAGCTGATATACAGCTCTTCACATAGCTCATACATATCTAAGTAGGTATCGGTTTCCAGAGATAGCAGCGCATTCAATATATACAGAATACGGTCCTGTGAAGACTGCGGAGCAGAGCTTTCAGACTGCTGCAAAAGCTCTAGAACACTGAGGTCGTTCAGAGAATATCCACGTATAGAGGAGGTAATGACAGCATTGTACGTCTGATTGAATTCCTTTACATAATTTTTAACGGTTCGTGATGAAACTGAAAAGTGTGCAGCTAAGAAATCACTGGTACAGGGCTGATGCTCTGCAATGAATTTTAAAAATGAGACACTGTCAATTTTCATAGGAATTCGGCTCCCTTCTGTAAGCCCCCTCCTGCAGCTTGCTTGCATCGCTGTAAAGCACTATGCAGGTATCTCTTTCTTCCCTTTGACTATATGGATTATTCATGTCCATCCTTCTTATGATTGCGCAAGACATCGCTTTTATTCGATTAAGATTCATAAAACAGCTTTCTGCTGCTATGCAGGGCCTTTTCTATATGATATTCCCAGCAATTCATCGAAAGCCACGGCTTATTGTGGAGTTGATTATGATTTTCATACTCCTGCTTCAGTTATAGTATAAAGGATTGTACTGTAGAAATAAACTGCTTTTTTTCACCATGAAAGGGGAAAATACAGGAACCTTTCTTTTGCACGTTTCAAAGTGAAAAAGAAGAGAGGAAAGATACTGGATTTCAAATATAATGGAATCAGGCAATCGATTGTGAAACCAGAAAGGAGTTGCAGGGAAATGGATGATGAAATTGTCGAATGTTCGATGGATATGATTTTAAACGCAGGAAATGCGCGTAATGAGTGCTTTCAGGCTCTGGAAAAAATGAAGAATTTTAGCTTTTGTGAGGCAGCTGAGCTTCTTGAGCAGGCAAAGCAGAATATCCTGAAATCCCATCAGGCACATACCGGTTATATGCAGAGGTCTATACAACAGGAGCAAAATGAATACTGTGTGCTGTTTGCTCATGCACAGGATACGCTGATGACGATTAACACGGAAATCAACCTCACAGGCTACATGATGGAAATATTCATGCAATATGATGAAAGAATCAAACAGCTGGAAGCTGTGATAAAGAAGGGGTGAGTGTCTATGTATAAGATATTGCTGGCATGCGGTGCCGGATGCTCCAGCGGACTGGTAGCGCAAAGGATGCGCAAATATGCGAAGAGAAATAACATCGAAGCACAGATTCGTGCGGTTGGTGATGCGGAAATCATCAACTGTGTGGAGGATTATGACATTTTGATGCTGGGACCTCATCTGCAGTATGAGCTTCCGAAAATCACTGCCTCGATTCAGGCAAAGGGACTGACAACAATTATTCGGCTGATCACAAAGGAGCAATATGCTGCTTTGGATGGAGAAAGCGTATTAAAAGATGTTGTCCGTGTGCTTGACGAAGCTACAGAGATATAAAAATTGAGATAGAAAATCGTATGAAATAGAAAGGAGAGAGTATATCCACGCCAATAAGGGAAATGTCATGGATATACAGGTAAATAACAATGTCAAAATACAGTTATTTTAATGATAAGGCAGTACCTGCTATACAGAAGGTTGCATCAAACTCCTATGTTGTAGGTGTTCAGAAAGCAGTTTTAAAGGTAGTGCCTATGATTTTGGTATCCAGTATTATCACGCTTTACAATATTGTGAAAACATATGTTTCATGGCTTCCGGCTCTGGATCCAATCAGCAATTATTCTTTTGGACTTATTGGAATTATGACAGCATTTCTGATTCCATATTATCTGCTGGAAGAGAAGCATGACAGTCGGAAAATTGTTGGAGGTATGACAGGATTGGCTGTGTTCATGCTGGCCATGAATCCGAAAATACTCGAGGGGGGCAATCTCTACAATTTCTCAAACTTCGGTGCAGCTGGTATGTTTGTTGCAATACTATGCGGATTGTTTATTGTGATGATTTTCCGTTTGTCAAATCGATTGAATCTGGCAAGCGAGGACTCACCACTTCCGGATTTTTGTAAGGAATGGTTTAACAGTATTATTCCAATCTTTGTGATTTTACTTATATCAACGATAGTCGTGTATAATTTTGAATTTGATCTATTCAATTTCATAGTCTTGTTATGCAATCCGATTTTAGGTATTGTTGATACCTACTGGGGCGGCCTGCTAATCGTGTGTTTGCAAACGGTTGTGTATACCTTTGGTATTAGCTGCTGGGTATTCAATGGGGCAATATGGCCAATTACGACAGCTGCACTCGCCGCCAATGCAGCTGCATTTGCAGCAGGCACTTCATTACCTTATGTATATAGCTATGGTTTTGACTATGCATACATCATCTTTGGAGGTATGGGAGTAACACTTCCACTGGCAGTATATTTCCTTCGATCAAAATCGAAGCGGCTGAAGCTTCTTGGAAAGGTATATATCGGGCCTACGCTATTAAACATAAATGAACCGATTATGTATGGAAATGTCGTTTGGAATCCGATTCTTATGATTCCTTCCTGGCTGTGTACCATTGCCAATTATTCGATTGCATATCTGTTGGTCAGGATTGGTCTTATCATGCCACCGATTTCCTCCTTCGGCCTGTGGTTTCTACCATATCCATTGCCGTCTTTGCTAATTGGAGGAATTTCAGCCGCAATTGTTTGCTGTCTGTTGATTGCATTGGATTTCGTCATCTGGCGTCCCTTCTTCAAAGCCTATGAAAAAAGCATACTGAAGGAAGAAGCGGAGGCAGCTGCGGCAGAAGCATAAACATTGAAGTGTTATAGACAGAAAGAAAGGAAACTCATCGCAATATCATGAAAGGCGATGATACAGGTAATATAATGGAAACAATGAAGAATACATTCCCAAAGAATTTTTTATGGGGTGCAGCGAGCGCATCCAATCAGATTGAGGGCGCGTATCAGGAAGGTGGAAAGGGACTTTCAACAAACGATTTTGTAAGATATGTCGAACCGTCAAACCGTGCAAAGGGGGATACGACCTTTACTATTACGTACCAACAGCTACTAGAGGAAATGGAGGATGAAAGCAGATTTAATTTCCCAAAACGCCGCGGCAATGATTTTTATCATCGATATAAAGAAGATATTAAGCTGATGGCTGAAATGGGATTCCGTGTCTTCCGCTTATCTATTGCATGGGAGCGTATTTATCCGACAGGATTTGAGGATTCACCAAATGAAGAAGGTCTTGCGTTTTATGACCGTGTGTTTGATGAGTGTCACAAGTATAACATAGAACCGCTTGTAACGCTTTCTCACTATGACTTCCCTCTTGAGGTCAGTATACGGTTGAATGGATTTGAATCAAGAGAAACTGTAGATTTATTTGAGAAATACGCAAGAACAGTTTTTGAAAGATATCACAAAAAGGTAAAATACTGGCTGACATTTAATGAAATTAATATGGTGCTGCATAGTCCGTTTGCTTGTTGCGGTGCGATGATGGATCATAGTGAATTAAGTGAAATGCAGTTGAAATACCAGTGTAGCTTTCATCAGCTTTTGGCGAGTGCTCGCTGTGTTCTTGCAGCACACGAAATTGATGAAACATTACAGGTAGGGAATATGCAGAGTAAACAGGTGTATTATCCGAAAACCTGCAGTCCGCAGGATAATTTGCAACAGCTTTTTGATACCGGTATGGATTTGCTGTTCCCGGATGTGCAGTGTAAGGGAGAGTATCCATACTATATGAAGCGTTTTTTCGAGCAGAATAACGTTGTTCTTCCTATACTGGAAGGAGATGAGGAGGTATTAAAAAAAGGCACTGTTGATTTCATGAGCTTTAGCTATTACAGCAGTATAGTTTCAGGATATACCGGGGATTCCTTAAAGCTTCATACCTCCAATCTAATGGGAGCAGAGAAAAACAAATATGTGGAATACAGTGCATGGGATTGGGCAATTGATCCAATTGGTATGCGTATCGCATTAAACCATATGTATGATCGCTATCATCTGCCAATTTTTATCTCTGAATGTGGCTTTGGAGCTTATGATCAAGTGGAAGATGATGGTATGGTTCATGATGATTATCGTATTGATTTCTTGCGGAAGCAATTAAAACAGGTAAAGGAAGCTATTCATGACGGGGTAGAGGTTTTTGGATTTACAGCGTGGTGTCCGATTGATTTGGTTTCGCAGACAACGTCAGAGTTTTCCAAACGGTATGGCTTTGTATATGTAGATTTGGATGATTATGGAAACGGTACATTTGAGCGTACGCCAAAGAAGAGCTTTTACTGGTATCAGAAGTGTATAAAATCCAACGGGGAAGAGCTTTAAGCAATATGAGCGCATAGAAGCTTTCGCAATTGTTTGAATTGCAGATTCAGAAAAGCTAAAGTAGGCTATGCTGTTCAGGGTACAACGTAAGGATACGCTTGTACCCTTTTTCTTCGTAGGTATCAGGAAGCAATTTGCAGCATTCAGAATAACCTGCAGGAGAAGTTATATAGACTGTTTGCTTATGAGCCCTTTTTTCTCCTTTAGATACAACTCCTTTTTTTGTATGATGAATTATACAGTGACTCATATGTAGTTTTCAGTAGCCTATATCGTACAGTAGTTCAATACAGGTAAGGTTTGCTTGATTTTCAGAGTCTTCAGCTTTATGATGCTGTTTTTTTTGCGTTCTGCGTGCTTCTGTCTTCATAATCTGGTGTACATATTTGTAATGCAGAAATTCCTTTTATCTGGTAAGGATTAAATTTCATATAAATGAATAGGATAAATGAAAAGGATACCAGAAGTCGTCCTCTGTACAATGTTTCCTGCTGGGAAATATTTCTTCCTGAAGTTGCGTTTCATGCCATTGTAACTCTGTACAGAAACGATATAATAGAGGCAGAAAGAAGGAATGAAATATGACGACGATTCGACTTGGAAAAAAACTTATCGCATTACGAAGAGAAGCCAATATGACGCAGGAAGAGCTGGCGGCCTATATGGGAGTATCGAAATCCAGCGTTTCCAAGTGGGAAACCGAAACAACACTGCCGGATATCCTGCTGCTTCCACAACTGGCTACCCTGTTTAACGTGAGTGTGGATGAGCTGATCGGATATGAGCCGCAGCTAAGTATGGAGGCTATAAACAAGCTTTACCTACAGCTGAGCGGTGAATGGAGCAAGGATAGTGCAAAAGCGTATGCGCATAGTGAGGAGCTGATACGCAAATATTATTCCTGCTTTCCCTTCCTGCTGCAGATGGCAGGGCTTTATCTCAATCACTACATGCTGCATGAAAAACCAGAGCAGGTCATGAAGCGCAGTGAGGAGCTGTGTGATCGTGTGATTGCGGAAAGTGAGGAAAACAATCTGGTAAAGGATGCAATCTCTTTGAAAATAACCTATTTAATTGCCAGCCATCAGCCGCAAAAGGCATTGCAGCTTCTGGGCGAAGAGGCAAAGCCAATCGTACAGGACAGCGAGATGATCGCGGCATGCTATCAAATGCTGGGAAAGCCAAAGCAGTCCAGCCGTATCTTTCAGATTTGCATCTATCAGCATCTGCTGTTCGTCATACAGGATATGGCAAACTATATGATGATGAATATGGAGGATGAGCAGCTGTGTGATGAGACCATGCACCGTATGCTAGAAATGCTGAAGCTGTTTCATATCGATGCACTGCATACAATCACCTCCACAATGGTCTATATGTCCTGTGCTATGGTTTATGCACAGCGCAGAGATACGGAATCCGCCCTGCATATGCTGGAACGGCTCATTGACGTGATCATTCGCTACGATCTTGCCCATATGAAAATTCATAGGGATCTGTATTTTACAGAGGTGGAAGCCTGGATGGAGTCTTTACAGCTGCGCACACAGGCTCCCAGAGATGGCGGGGTTATTCTGGACTCACTGATTCAGGAGCTGCAGCCGCCAGTATTTGATTTTCTGAAGGAAGAACCGCGTTATCAGGCCTGCTTGCAGAAGCTAAAGGCTGAAAAGGAGAGAGTATAATGGATACACTTATGGAATATCTGCCGGCTTTACTGCCGCTGATTCTGCTGGAGCTTGGTCTAGCTATATTTGCATTGATTCACCTGATTCGTCATCCACACGTAAGGATAGGAAATAAATGGATCTGGATACCGGTTATTTTGTTTATTCAGTTTCTGGGACCGATTCTCTATTTTGTAATCGGCAGAGAGGAGCAGTAGCAATGGATGTTCTGACACTACGCAATCTGCATAAAGCCTTCGGTAAGCAGAAGGTTTTGCAGGGCATCGATTTAACGGTACCGCAGCACAGTATCTTTGGATTTATAGGAAAAAACGGTGCTGGAAAAACGACGACAATGAAAACGATTCTCGGATTGGAAAAGGCGGATGCCGGGGAGCTGTATGTTATGCAGGAACCCGTTGTTTTTGGAAATACCAGAACGAACCGCTATATCGGTTATGTCAGCGATGTTCCTGAATTTTACGGCTTTATGACAGCGCGGGAGTATTTACAGCTGTGTGCTGAGATATCCGGCCTTCATTCACAGAAGGCGAAGTCCCGTATTGATGAGCTTTTGCAGCTGGTAGGTCTCTTTGAGACAGGAAAAAAACGATGTGCCACGTTTTCCAGAGGAATGAAGCAGCGTCTTGCGATAGCTCAGGGTCTGCTGAATGAGCCAAGGCTGCTCATAGCGGATGAGCCGACATCAGCACTGGATCCACAGGGGCGAAAGGAAATCCTGACGATACTGCAGAAGGCAAAAGAAAAAACGACGGTATTGTTTTCCACACATATACTGAGTGATGTGGAAAGTATCTGTGATTCTATAGCCATCCTGCATCAGGGAAGAATTGCCGTAAGTGGGAGCCTGCATGAGCTGTTGCAGACAAAGGGAACCGCATCCCTTTATGTGGAAACCGTGCACAAGGAGGAATGCAAGATTCTGCAGGAAACGTTAAGACAGCAGAACATTTCCACACAACCCGTGCAACCCTATGCATTACAGCTTCCGGATCGTATGGAAACACAGGAGCAGCTTTTAAATATTGTGGAACAGAAAAGGATACGGCTGCAGAAGCTGGAACGCATGCGTCCAACTCTGGAACAGTTCTTTCTGGAGGTGACAAAATGAAGGGATTCACAGCATTTATGAAAAAGGAGCTGCTGGAGGCAGTACGTTCCTATAAGCTTATCATTCTGATGGTAGTATTTGCAGCGCTTGGATTTATGAACCCTATCAATGCACGGTATTTGCCGGAGCTGGTAGCTGGATTTCTGCCGGAAGGCATGCATATGGAGCTTCCACAGCCTGTTGTTCTTGATTCCTGGCTGCAATTTTTCAAAAATACAGCGCAGATTGGATTGATCGCAATCATTATTATGTGCTCTTCCTCTATGGCCAATGAAATTGGAAAGGGGGTTCTGATACCATTATTGGCGAAAGGACTGCCCCGCAACAGTGTTCTGATCGCGAAATTCATTTCCATGTCACTCTTATGGACATTATCTCTGGGATGCTCATTTCTGATTACCCTCCTATACAATTTCGTGTTCTGGGAAAGCTCTGTTGTTCCAAATCTCATGCCAATCGTTATCGGTGTATGGCTGTTTGGGCTCATGATGATTGCTTCTATGATTCTGGGTGGTATATATAAGGGAACGGCTTCCGGAAGTCTGCTGTGTGCCGGCTGCCTGTTTCTGCTCTGCGTTCTGATTACGATGTTTGCAGCAGTGGCAGATTACTCACCTTTCATGTTCTTGTCACAGTACCAGCATTATCTTACCGATGGAATCACGGTGCAGGACTTTTTGAAGCCAGCAGGCTGTGCAGCCACTGTAACTTTACTGCAGCTGGGAGTAGCTATCGTTGTATTTCATCGAAAGAGCCTGTAACTTTATTGCTTGTAAGGGGAATTAGCATTAAAATCTTAGCGCAATGCTATTGATAGGAATGCTTTTACTTTAACATCACAGCATTATATCTGAAATAGTCTCATAGTAAGCGTACGTCAAAAGGGATATCCATATGAAAAAATCATGCGGTATTCCTTTTTACTGTGTTGATTGAAGCTTCATTCTTTCATGAGAAATCCTTTCTAAAGCATGTTGAAATCTTCAGCTATTAAGAATGGCTAAATACGCTGCAAACAGCTAAGGATATGATACTTCCATCTAGATGGACGATATCAGCACTAGTTTCACTTCTGTTACCTTTTTTTAAACAAGCTCTGCATTTTGTTGTGCCTTGTACATATCTTCATACGGATGGAGCGATTTTTCCCTCAATGATGATGGATTTACAGGAATTCCTTTATTCGATAAAGCTTGCTCGATCTTTAGACTGTATCTTTATCAGGCATATGTATATAGCAATTACACAACTGCAAGCTGTCAAACCATTGGTTTTATTAAGTGATAAAGTAGAAAAATTTCATATTAGCAAGCATGTTTATATTACATATATACGATATAGCCGGTGTCATATACATAAGCGCAAAAAGAATACCTCTTTATATTAGAGATATTCTTATAGATAACATTACCTATTGTTGTACAAATTACATTATATGCATTCACCATTAGAAGCTATGACCTTTTTATACCAGAAGAAGGAATCCTTTTTCTTTCTTTCCAGTGTTCCGCTTCCATCATCGTGTTTATCCACATAAATAAAGCCGTAGCGTTTCTCCATTTCTCCAGTTCCACCACTAACAATATCAAATGCACTCCACACAGTATAACCGATAAGATTGACTCCATCTATGTTAATCGCTTCTTTGAATGCCTGTATGTGTGCTTTCAGATAATCAATTCTGTATGTATCATGTATGGAGCCATCCTCTTCAATGGAATCAACTGCACCAAAACCGTTTTCTACAATCATAATCGGGAGCTGATAGCGGTCATAAATCAAATTTAGGCAATACCTCAGTCCATCCGGATCTATTGCCCATCCCCAATCGCTGTAGGTGACATAAGGGTTTTTTACACCTACCTGAAAATCTGCAGTTCCATCACCTTTTTTTTGAGCACTGATATTGTTCGTGTAATAATAAGAGAATGTGTACATATCCACAGTTCCTTGTCTTAGTATCGCTTTATCCTCTTCTGAGATATACAGTGTTATACCTGCATCCTTCCATATCCTTTTTGCAAAGTCCGGATAATAGCCGCGAATCATAACATCAGAGCAATAAAAATTTTCCTGTATCTTTTCCATCGCTGCCAGAATATCTTTCGGATGACAGGTATCTGGATATATGCTGGGTCCGCATGCAAGCATGCACCCCATTATGAAATGCGGATATTTATCATGAGCGAGCTTCACCGCTTTTGCAGAAGCAACAAGTTTATGATGAATTTGCTGGAACAGCTGTTTTTTATATAGCTGTACCTCTTCTGTAGATACAGCCAATCCAAAGGAATCGGCAAGCAGCATCATTTCGTTGATTTGATTGAAGGTTAGCCAGTATTTCACATCATCTTTAAAATGTGAAAACAGCGTTTCGCAATATTTCATATAAAACCGGATGCATTCTCTATTGGACCACCCTCCATATTTGGCATACAAATAAGCAGGATCATCATCATGTGTAATTGTAACAATTGGTTCTATATCGTATTTATGACATTCCTGAAAAATTTTCTTGTAGAACTGGATTCCTTCCTCTTTAGGCTGATCTTCATCGCCATGAGGATATAGTCTTGTCCAGTTGATAGATAAACGAAATGCACGGCAGCCCATTTCAGCGAGCATTTCGATATCCTGTGCATAATGATGATAAAAATCAACTGCTTCCATTGCCGGATATTTCTCATCCTGAAAGATGTATGGCTGGCAGCCTTGCGGACAGTTTCCCAGCATCATTCCCTTTACTTTATTTCCTTTTGCATCAATATAGGTATTGTAACGGATTTTTTCTTTGCTTCCTGCAACAGCTATATCGCAAATTGCAATTCCTTTACCGTTTTCCTGCCATCCGCCCTCACATTGGAAAGCTGAAGTAGCTCCTCCCCATAAAAAATCTTTTGGCAAGCTCATCTCAGACACGCCTCCTTTACTGCACAAATCTTTTTATATAAGTTTACGAGATGCTCGGCAGTGATCAATTCTGTGTTCTTTGTCATATAAATATCCTGCGCATGATGAAATAATAATAGCGTTATTTCTTCTTCCTGTTCAATACTTGTCTGAATAATGTGTGACTGAGCAAGGTGAGCCTGATTTAAAAATTCCTTAGCCTCTTTCAGCAAGCCTTCGATTCCTGTGAAATTATCCTGATTTGCCTTTTTTAATGCTTCATGTATTCGTTTGTCTGCTTCTCCGCAATGCGATATCATTTGCATAGATGCATGTATCATTTCTGTTTTTCTGTCATTATAAGTTTCCATAGCATTCCTCTTTATTGGTTTTCTTCCTGTAGACACCGGTGGTCATACATGCGGAAAAATGGATACCAGACAGCTATGGTGATTGCGAACAGAATCAGCCAGAGAACTACATCCATAAAATTTCCATTTAGCGTAAAAGCACCGATTCCGGCAGGAAGTGTTCGTGATAAGACTGCATTCTGACTAACTGGATTGGTAAATATATTCAGACCAATGAGCAGAAAATATGTGCAGTCAACTAAGAATTGAGCTAGAAACATTGGAATCATCAGAATCACGTTCATAGCTACCGGAAAGCCGTAAATCACTGGTTCATTGATGTTAAACAGCGATGGAATCAGAGTTACCCGTCCAATTGCTTTTAATTTTTTTGATTTAGCAATCGTTGAGGCAAGAATTGGCAGAGCTAATGTACAGCCGGTACCTCCTATGGCATTGAAGCAGAACATTTCCAAGGTATACATAGCAGGAGGTGTTTGTCCTGCTGCAACTGCCATTAAATTCATATCGTAAGCATTGTACCAGATGGAATACATGATAGGGGCGATACACCATGGAGAAATTCCAAAGGAATACAGCAGCACATAGCAGAAGGATAATACAATTCCGCCAAACGGACCGCTTCCCAGCATATACAGTGGGGCAAACAGCTGACTCATGAGCTCAAACAGATCGATTCCGGCTACATTGGTGATTAGAATTGCAGGGACAATTGCAATAAAACCTACAAGTAGATTGATACCCCAATCATACAGAAAGTCCGGTAAAGATGTTTTATTTTCGGTTATTCCAGTTTTAATTACAATAGAATAAATGTTAACGATCCAAACCATGATTAAAATTGCATTGATCAGGCCGGATGCACCAAAGCGCGCATAATCGAATACAGCTCCATCCTCGCCCATGACAGGGTTCACTAAGACGATATACACTACCAATGCCAATACACCTGCCATCAGCTTTTTGCTATGATACTCCTTCTTCTCCATAACCTTATACACCATGACAGCAGCGGCAAACAAGCCAAACAAGCCCATAGTGTATGTATTTAAAATTGAGAGATCGGGAACAGCAGGTAAGTAGATATGCATCATACCGAATAGTGCACCAACACTACCCGTCAGTAATAGCGGCATAACAAGCATGAATGTTCCTTGTACACCCTGAATCCATGGATTCTTTTCAATCTTTTTTGAAAAGGGTACCAGTTTCCTCTCTATGATACTAAATATTTTTTGCATGATTTTTCTCCTCCATTTTCTTCCATAATTTTTTGCAGACTGCTTCACCATCCAACATCGCATAATCAGTAGAATCAATCTGCATAAAGATTACGTCATTTTCCTGTACAGCCCTACAAAAAGCTGGATCATCGAGCGCATGTGAGAAATGTGGGCTTACCAGCAGTGCATCCACCTGCTGGATCATCGCCATCACCTCTCCCTCACCGCGTGCTATCACATCCATATCCATGTGATTCTTCTTTGCGTATTTTCGCATTGCTGACGCTACAAAGCCAGATGAACAGCCACCACCGCAGAATAATAGAACCTTCATATTTTCATACCTCCTTTATGCTACAACTTTATCACAGCTTCTCTGCAAAAAGATAACCGACATTTTTCCAAGTTTAGGAAAAATGTAGAACGATACAGTTTTGTGTTTCGGTGTATGATAATATATAGAATAGAGAGGAGACTGTACAATGGCGAAGAGCAAAAAAGAGCAACTATTCACAATACTGAAGGAATCCAATAAACCACTGCCGTCTTCCTTTTTATCAGCAAAGTTAAATGTAACGGAACGCTCCATTCGCAATTATGTAAAGGAACTCAATCATATATTGCAAGCAACTATTATAGTATCCAGTCAACAGGGTTATTATCTAAAAAACAACGCCGTTCGACTTTCTGATATCACTCAACCACAGCATCTGGAATATTCACAAGGTCAAAGATGCCGTATGATATTAAAAGAATTATTATTTCATAATCATTTCCATTATGTGAAATTCGCTGAAAAGCTATATGTCAGTGATGTTACTATACAAAATGATATAAAAAAGGTGGTTCGTCCTTTCTTAGCAAAATATCCCTTAGTATTGAAAAAGCAGGGGAGTGAGTATACATTGTGCGGGAACGAACGTGAGAAACGAAATCTTATGAGCAATTTAATCAAAGAGGAACTGAAGGATTTCTCATATTTTTATTTTGATGAGCTAAATCGTAAATATGATTATCTTGATCTGAAACAGGCGATTGAGATTATTCTGACGAAGCACCAGTTGCATGTAAACAGCTATACATTACAGAACATAACCACGCATTTGATAGTTAGTATCAGCCGTCTTGAAAATAACTGCTTTATCAGTGAGGAAGCGAAATGCATCCCGGCGCGCTCAGAAAGTATTCAGGCAGTCACAAAAGAAATCGCAGAATTTCTGAATGACAGATACCAAATTGAATTTCCTCCAGTGGAAATGGACTACATTTCCTTTGTACTGCAATCCAAAACCTATCATGCTGTCAATACATGCGGTAAAATATTTGATATACATGAGTATATTGAAAGTAGATACATTCATATATGTAATGAAATCGTGAACAAGCTAAAGGCTTATTATCACATAGAATTTGATCGTAACAGTTTGATACGATTTACTTTTCATATTAAGGCATTAGCGAATCGCTCTTCATTAAATCAGTACATCAGCAATCCGCATACGAAAATTACACGGGCAACCAATCCATTTCTATTTGAAATCGGTGTTTTTATCTCAGATATTTTAAAAGAGCATGATATCCTGCTAAATGATGATGAAATCGCCTTTCTGGCCTTTCATATTGGAGCTTTTTATGATGCGTCGCCTGAAAAAAGAAAGCCGCTTCACATACTCGTGATGCTTCCGAAATATATAAATAGCATTGAGCGGTTTCAGGAGAAAACACAAGAATTGACCACACTGGCTGACTTTATCTATATGGACGTCCATCCGCTTCCACAGGCTGGATATGATTTGATTATAAGCTGTGACCATATTGATACCGATATTCCTATATTTTACATTTCTCCATTGATTACAGATTTTGAATTGGCATCGTTAAAGGATATGATCCATGATATATTCAAAAGGAAAAACAATGCTATTTTCACAAAAAATGATGTTCCGATAGGATTGTTTAAAAAGAATTATTACGCCTTTAAAGATTATAAAGCGCTTATAAAAAATCTTGTGGATGAGCTTTCGCAGCTGCATTATGTGGATGAAGCTTTTTTCAAGGATGTTATAGAAAGAGAAAAGCTTTCCAGTACAGCTTTTGTTGAGGGAATTGCATTGCCACACTCTCTGCAAATGAATGCCAGACAAAATTGCTTCTCTATAGTAATCAATGAGACACCAATCGATTGGAATGGTAGTGATGTTTATATTATTATTCTGATTGCATTTAGCAAGGAGAATCGACTTATGTTTAGAGATTTTGTTGATTCACTTATCAATAAGCTGTATGAGAGCCGTGATAATATTATATCTATGCAGAGAATAAATTCCTATGAAGAGTTTATACGATGGATTGAAAATGAAGAATGAATTCCTTCCTTCTAGAATAAAGGAGGGTGCTGTACCATTCTTCATCGACAAAAAAATTCCGTCTAAAGTATATTGTATACGAGAAATTGCTGTTTGTCTTGCATCTAAAATACCTATATACTCTCAAAAAGCAGTATAAAAAAAGCTGATTATATGCTGCCTTTACACAGCATCAATCAAATACAATATAGAATTTGATGCTGACTGTAATTATCATGTAATAAAAAACACCTATAGTAAGGAGTCTGTATTCTTATACCGTCCTCACTATAGGTTTCATACTTAACAGCGGCTGCTTTTCCTTGATATAGGATTCTTTTTCTTCTGGAAAGGGGAAAGAATAGAATCATTGATGAAATCCAAGATCCGGATGGATCCAATGATAAGGGGAGGAGACGATTTGGTAAAACGATCATTCAGGATGAGGAATGAACATGGAATAAAATGGTCATTGCAGCTTTAGAAAACAGATTTCTCTGTTTTCTACCTTATCCTATGTGTTTGAAATAACACCGTATTGGCAAAACACCAGTTTCTAACAGAAACTTCAGAAAAATATGCGGCATGCACTTAAATGAAAAAAGAAAACAATCCTATTCCTATCGGTGACAGCGTTTTGCGAAATTGCAGTCGTGATCCACCTGATTCATGGTATAATTTAAGAAATCAGTTATTGTGCATAACTGGGAAAGGAGGCAAAATAAGATGAAAATAATGATAGGAAAGAGAGTACAAAGAACATATGAATTATATAGAGAAGAACAAAGAAGCTTGGGAGGAAGCGTTCGACAATAGAATCAATGGCTGGGGAGATACAGTCGTTGAAAACCTCCAAGCATCATCCGCCTACTACATTCAGCCGGCGTTACAGGTTGAGCTTGACCAGCTGCATCTGGCAGGAAAGCATGTTGCTCAGTTTTGCTGCAGCAATGGTAGGGAGCTACTATCTATCAGCAGGCATTATGGGGCTGTCGGAACCGGCTTTGATATTGCAGAGAATTTGATTGCGCAGGGGCAGGCACATGCCGAGCAGCTGCAAGTACCATGTACCTTTGTCGCAGAGAATATCTTAGATATAGGAAGTGAGTACCATCAAAAATTTGATGTTATACTGTTCACGATCGGAGCGATTACCTGGTTTCAGGATGTTAAGGCGCTTTTTCAGGTGGTTTCCGCTTGCTTAAAGCCGAAGGGCTGTATGCTGATTCATGATTTCCATCCATTTATGAATATGCTCCCTCTGCCAGGTGAGGATTGTTACAGCGATGCTGCCGTTAGGCTGCTGGAGCATAAATATTTCACGGCAGAACCATGGATTGAAAACAATGGTATGGGCTATATTTCCGGAGACTATGCGTCCAAAACGTTCACAAGCTTTTCCCATTCTGTTTCAGAGCTTGTAAATAGCATTATACAAAGCGGTATGAACATAAAACTGCTGAATGAATACGATTATGATATCGGCCTGTCGGATGTATATGATACATTCGGCTTACCGCTATCCCTGCTACTGCTTGCCGAGAAAAAATAATAGGAAAAAATCAGGTCGCTGATCTTAAATATGGATCAGTGCCTGATTTTCATTAGTAAATGGTGTGGGGAGTGGCCGTATCGCGTACTCTAGGTGCACAATAATACGTCGCTTGAGGAAAGTAAATAAAAAAACCGATATCACCGGTTTATTTATCAAATTGGTGCAGACGATGAGATTTGAACTCACACGAGCATACGCTCACTACCCCCTCAAAGTAGCGTGTCTGCCATTCCACCACGTCTGCATATCCTAAATGCTTATTTATCATACTATATTTTTCATGAATAATCCAGATATTTTTCAAAAAAATCAGTAAAAATCAAGAGAATTGTATTGGCGTTACGTTTCATCCATGGATATCCTGCCGCATTGGAATGAAAACATGCGATTCTAATATAAAAGTAGGAATCACCATCACTATCGTCTTCCTCATCATGATAATAGCTGTTTCCGCATTCATCATCGTCTTTATACTTTTATTGTTTGATGATAGTAGCTGTTCCATAGGAATTGGTTCATGATAAATGGGAACGCTTACCTGAAAAATTCTTCAAAAATTCACATAGCACACATATTATTCACACATTTATAGTAGATAATAGGGACACGTAAAGAAAGGTTGAAATCATGAAAACGAAAAAAGAAATGAAAATCTCTAAGGCAAGTATCGTCTTTTATGTGGCAGCTGTTATTTTTCTGGCAATCGCCGCTTTTGAAATCTATCAGACATATCTGACGGTGGAAAACTACAAAACAACATATACATTGCAGCTGACAGATATTCTGAATCTGTATTTTACCGGCTGTGTACCTTACTTTGGCTTCGCTTTCCTGGCCTATGGAATCGGTGAAGTCCTGAAGAAAATTAGTGATCTTACGAGTACACTTCGTCTGTGCATGGAGGATGTAATCGAAGAAGCTGTGGAAGAAGACGCAGAAGAATTTGTGACAGAGCCAGTAGCAAGTGAAATGAAAAATGCCTGAAAGCAAGCTATACGATACCCTGTAAACAGATACCGTATGGATATCAATCCCTCGTTTTCAGGGCTTTTTTTTCATTTGCATGACAAAAGGGTAGTCAAAGAATATTCAACATGGACGGATACTGTGTTTTAAAAAATAAAAGCATGGGCTAAATGTATATGTTTGAATAAGAATTGATCATATTTATAGGAAGTGTCTTTTAAAAGCCGCGATCTGTTTGACAGCAGCTCTCAAAATTTAGCTATGCTGCTGCTTACCTTCAGTGCTATACTTTAAGGGAATGGAGGTATCCTTATGGAAGACTGGTTTCAAATTCAAATGCTGGACGCTGCTACCTATGTGATTTCAGAGCCCAGGCACTATGAAGAGACTAACTGCTATTTGCTGCTGGGAGAACAACGTGCATTGCTGATTGACAGTGGTCTGGGCATTGCGGATATTCGCAGAATCACAGATCAGCTGACTGCTTTGCCGATCACCGTGATTGCCACGCATGTGCATTGGGATCATATCGGCTGTCATGGCAGCTACTTCGATGTGCTCGTTCATGAGCAGGAAAAGCTCTGGCTGAATGGAGAATTTCCGCTTCCATTGGCCGTTGTAAAGCAGCAGCTGATAAAAGAGCCCTGCTCTTTTCCGGAGAAATTTCATTTGGATACCTATACCGTATGGCAGGGAAATGCAGGCATCGTGAGGGATGGCGATATTCTGGATTTGGGAGAACGTCATATCAAGGTCCTTCATACACCGGGTCATTCTCCGGGCCATATGTGCTTTCTCGATGTAGAACGGGAATGGCTGTACAGCGGTGATCTTATTTATAAAGGAATGCTGTACTGTAATTATCCATCGACTGATCCGCAGGCATATTTGCATTCGCTGCAAAGTCTGCGTGAGCTATGCGTTCGACGTCTGTTGCCAGCACATCATACCATAGAGGTGGATACTTCATTGATTTGGAAAACAGCACTGGCATGGGAGGAGCTGCAGGGAAAAGGTCTGCTTATGCATGGCAGCGGGGAATTTCGATATGAAAGCTTCTCCATACGTCTATAGGAGAAAACAGAGCATGAAAATATTGATGCTGCAGGGATTATAATATTGCACACCACAGCTTTTTTTTGCAAGCCGCCACCAATCTGGAAGAACATGAATTGCGGTTGATGTAGTATCCGTATGAGGTTACCGCAAGGGGCGGCTCAGTATGGATTTGGCTTCTGGATTGCAGCACAGCTTCCCAAAGCTATCGATGGCATCATGGCACACAGCATGGGGGACGTTGTCTGCATATGGAAAAAAGCCTTCGCTTATGCAGAAGATAAAAATGCATATGAGAAAAAGAGGTTCTTTCTTACTTTAGAGTAGCTGTATAAAAAATTTTCATTTCTATTGAAGAATACAATAGATTTTGAAATCTAAATTTTTATTTACCCAAAATCGAATAGGAACCAAAAAAGACTATCTTGAACATAAAAATCTCAAATCCTGCATTGGAAACAGAATTTGAGATTTTTTTATTATACAGTCTTGCATAGCATACGCAGCCAGCTGAATTCACTGCACCCTGCTATTTTTCTTTTTCCTGAATGACAAGCTCGGCAATCTGAACCGCATTGGTAGCGGCCCCCTTGCGAACCTGATCTCCGCAGCACCAGAAGCTTAATGCATTCGGATGTCCGCTCATATCCTCACGGATACGTCCGACAAATACCAAATCCTGATCTGTGGTATCCAGCGGCATTGGATATACCTGTTTCTGAGGGTCATCCACCAGTCTGACGCCCGGTGCAGCCTTCAGCAGCTCTCTTGCTTTCTCCACACTGATTTCTTTCTCGAACTCTACCATAATAGATTCAGAATGGGAACGGATCACCGGAACGCGCACACAGGTGCAGTTCACACAAAGCTCAGGATTGCTCATAATCTTGCGTCCTTCATTCTGCATCTTCATTTCTTCACTGGAATAACCGGCCTCGTTGAAGCCGCCAATCTGCGGAATGAGATTATAGGCAATCTGATACTGGAAGGTAGTAACTGCTACCTCCTTACCATGACCCAGAGCACCCACCTGCTGATTCAGTTCACGGATTCCATTGACGCCTGCACCGCTGACAGCCTGATATGTGGAAACGACCATACGCTTTGCATTTGCATATGCGTGCAGCGGCTGCAGCGCAACCAGTGCAATAATCGTTGCACAGTTTGGATTGGCAATAATGCCGTGATGCTCACGTACTGCCTGTGGATTCACCTCCGGAATAATCAGCGGCACCTGCTCATCCAGACGGAAGGCAGAGCTGTTATCCACAACAACCGCTCCCTTTTCTGCGGCGATGGGCAGATATTTTTCAGCAATATCATTTTCTGCAGCGCCTAAAACGATATCCATGCCGTCAAAGCTGTGTTCTGTTGTTTCTTCAACGGTATACTCCTTACCAGCGATGGTTAATTTCTTCCCTGCACTTCTGGCGCTTGCTAAAAGATGCAGCTCCTTGATAGGAAATCTGCGCTCCATTAAAATTTTGATCATTTCCTGACCCACGGCACCGGTGGCACCGAGTATTGCGACCTTGTATGTTTTCATATCACTCTCTCCTCATATTCTATCTATATGTTTGTATGCATGGTTTGTGCAGCATCCGCTGTGCCTAAACAACAAAGTTGTTGTAAATAGTTTCCACTGTCTTCTCGTAATCCTTGTTTTCCACACCGACGATGATATTCATTTCATCCGTTCCCTGTGCAATCATGCGGATATTGATATTATTCTTTCCAAGCACGGCAAACAGCTTGCCGCTGATACCCGGACGATACATCATCTGACGGCCAACCGTAGCAATCAGGGAGATATTATCAATGATTTTGATTTCATCGGCATTGCAGGCCTTCTTCATATCACCCACCATATCGTAAATGATATCCTTCACATCCTCAGAATTGACAACGATGCTGAAGGAATCAATTCCGCTTGGAATATGCTCAATGCTGATTCGGTAATTCTCACAGATTTCCAGTGCACGGCGGATAATACCAACCTCATCCGACATATGATTTTTATAAATGGCGATAACTGTGAAGTTTTTCTTCCCTGCGATACCGGTGATCATCTGCTCACTTGGATGATCGTCTTTTTCCACAATGATCGTACCGCCCTCCTCCGGGTGGTTGGTATTCAGAATATTGATTGGGATGTTTTTTTCCTTTACCGGGAAAATTGCCTCCTCATGCAGAACACTCGCCCCCATATAGGAGAGCTCACGCAGCTCTGAGTAGGTGATGGTATTGATTCGCTTTGGATGATGAACGATTCTCGGGTCTGCCATCAGAATACCGGAAACATCCGTCCAATTTTCATACATATCCGCATTCAGAATGTCTGCCAGAATGGAGCCGGTGATATCACTTCCACCACGTGACATCGTCCGCACGGTACCATCCGGAAGTGCACCATAGAAGCCCGGAATAACAAAGCGATCCAGCTTCTTCATCGTGTTATCCATTCGATATTTTGTCGCATCAAAATCGATTTTTCCATCATAGCGGAAGGTGATGATATCCTTTGCATCCACAAACGGAAAGCCCAGATACTCCGCCATCAGCTTTGCGGTCAGATATTCCCCTCGGGAAACCAGATAATCGGTAGACATCGTCTTATTCAGCTGCCCTTTTAACTGGGCAAGATCCTCTTCAATCGGATAGCTCAAACCCAGATCATTCTTGATGGAAATGAAGCGTTCCTCTATCAGGTGAAACAGGGATAAATGGTCGACGCTGTATTTTAAATGGGCTTCGATCAGATACAGCAGATCGGTTACCTTGTTGTCCTTCTTGTGTTCACGACCCGATGCACTGACAACGACAAAGCGCCGGGCCGGATCGCGTTCAATGATATGCTTGACCTTGCGGAACTGCTGTGCATTTGCAACAGAAGAACCGCCAAACTTCGTTATTTTTATCATACTGCTAGTCATCCTCCCTTTCATAGATGCTGGCCATAAAGGCATGGGCATCTGTCTTTAGCATCCGCTCCATCACCTGATGCATTTCATATACCTCAGCCTTCTGGATATGCAGATATTCCTGTCCCTCAAAGATTGTCACCTCATAGCTGAAATCCTGCAGCTCATTGCGTGCCGCCTCATCTGCACGAAGGATATAATCACGCAGACATAGCGTTTCATCATAGGTCATTGTATTGGTGAAGGAAGGATCCATATGATATACCCCCTCATTGAGATCGATCAGATCCTGTACAATGGCATTTGCTGTTGGCAGCTTGCCAGCCCCCTGACCGAAGAATTTTAAATCTCCGATAGTTTTTCCATGCAGCGTGATCAAATTGTAATTGTCCTGTGTGTTGCTTTCCAAAGAACCGGCTTCAAACAGCACCGGCTCCACAACACAGCCGTAGCGATTGGCGTTGCGCCGCGTTTTGGCAATCAGGCGTACCGCATAGCCCAAAGAGGAGAAATAGGATACATCCTGCTTTGTGATATTGCGGATGCCGAACACTGGGAAGGTATCCGGGACATGATAATCATAAGCAAGGCTGGCAGAAATACGCAGCTTGTTGCAAATATCATAGCCGTCGATATCAGCACTTGGATCTGCCTCTGCATAGCCCAGCTCCTGCGCTTCCTTCAGAATGTCCGCAAAGGATGCATGATAGCGCTGCATGTGATCCAGAATATAATTGCTGGTACCATTGAAAATACCGTGAATGCGGTCAACCTCGTCAATTCGCATCGCCTTTGCCAATCCTTCAATCCAGGGAATTCCGCCTCCTGTGCTTGCTTCATAGTAAATGCGGACATTGTGCTCTCTTGCTGCATCTGTGAATTCCTTTAGATAAGCGGCGATTACCGCCTTGTTGGCTGTCACGACATGCTTTCCGCTTTTTAATGCCTGCAAAATATAGGTGTGGGCAGGCTCAAGACCACCCATGGTTTCCACGACGACATCTACAGAAGCATCCTCCAGAATCGTCTGAATATCATCACACATATAAGGAAGCGTTTTGGCTTTCCCCTTGCGAATCAGTATATAAGATACGTGTAACTGTTTGGTGCTTTTTGTTACCGCGTGATCAATAATTTCCTTTACTCCCGAGCCAACAGTTCCATAACCGAGTATTGCTATATTCATATAGTTCCTCCTCTATAAATTTTTGTGTCTTTGTTTCAAAAACACTTGTTTTTTTATTGCGAACATTGTATCATAGTAAAAAAAGAATTGCAAGACGAAAAAGAAGGAGATTAGAACATGGAGAAAATATATACAAGTACGAGAAATAAAGCGCTGGCGCGTACACCAAAGGAAGCGATATTAAAGGGAATTGCTGAGGATGGCGGTCTGTTCGTCTATGATGCCCTGGATACTCTGCACCTGCCGCTGCAGGATATGATGCAGATGAGCTATGAGCAGATGGCGGAAACAATTTTGCAGCTGCTGTTGCCGGATTTCACAAAGGAAGAGGTAGCGGATTGCGTTTTTAAAGCCTATAAAGGTAAGTTCAGGGATGAACACATCACTCCGCTGCACAAGGCAAAGGATACCAATATCCTGGAGCTGTTTCATGGTCCTACCTGTGCTTTTAAGGATGTGGGTCTGCGCATGCTTCCACAGCTGATGAGCAAATCCCTGCAGCAGCACCCCGATGCGCATGTTATGATTTTAACCGCAACCAGCGGCGATACCGGAAAGGCTGCTCTTGAGGGCTTTTTGGATGTACCGCGCACCGGAATCACAGTCTTCTATCCGGATGATGGAGTATCCAATATCCAGCGTTTGCAGATGGTGACCACCAAAGGATGCAATACCTGTGTCTGTGCAATCAAAGGAAACTTCGATGATGCCCAGTCCAATGTGAAAAGGATATTTCAGGATGCTCAGCTTTCTGCACGACTGAAGGAAAAGGGGATAAGCTTATCCAGTGCCAACTCCATCAATATCGGAAGGCTGATTCCGCAGGTTGTATATTATGTGTATGCATATAAAGAAATGGTTCGGACAAAGGAAATCGCATTCGGTGAAAAAGTGAATTTCTGTGTACCGACAGGAAATTATGGAAATGTGCTTGCCGGCTACTATGCAAAGCTGATGGGCTTGCCTGTCAATAAATTTATCGTGGCATCCAACTCCAATAATGTACTCTTTGACTTTTTAAAGGATGGCGTCTATGATCGCAACCGTCCGTTCTATAAAACGATTTCCCCAAGTATGGATATTCTGATTTCCAGCAATCTGGAGCGTCTGCTTTACTACAAGAGTGGCAAGGATGCTGCTTATATTGCTCAGCTTATGAGTGAGCTGGAAGAAACAGGACGCTATCAGGTGCGCGAGGATATTTTCACCTCTATCCGTGATGATTTTGCGGGTGGGTATTGCGATGATGCGGCCTGTGCACAGAGCATGCGTGAATTTTACGAGCAGAGCGGCTATGTCATGGACCCGCATACAGCAATCGCCTACAAGGTGATGAAGGACTATGAAAAAGAGGATGCGATGCATAAATGCGTACTGCTTTCCACTGCCAGTCCGTATAAATTTGCTCCTGCTGTTTATGAGGCTTTGTTCAAAGAAACAGATCTGGATGAATTTGCCTGCATGGAAAAGCTGCAACAGAAAAGCGGTGCCGCAATGCCAAAGCCGTTGGCAGAGCTTGCGAAAATGGAGGTTTTGCACAATCACCTGATTGATAAGAATGCTATGTCTACCTTTGTGGAAACCATTGGGGAGGAGATGTTTCATGATTAAGGTACGCGTACCTGCAACAAGTGCGAATCTGGGGGTCGGTTATGATTGTCTGGGACTGGCGCTTGACGATTTTGCGACGGTAACCTTTGAGGTGATAGCGGAGGGTCTGGAGATTGCAGGCTGTGAGGAAGCGTATTGCAATGAAGAGAATCTGTTTTATCAGGCATTTTTAAAGGGTCTTCAGTATATGGGGGAACGTGTGCCGGGAATTCGCATCACGGTCGAAACGGATATTCCCTATGCCCGGGGGCTTGGCAGCAGCGCTACCTGTATTGTTGCAGGGCTGGCAGGGGCAAATGCCCTGTTTCATAACCGCATGAACCGCTATGAGCTTTTCGATCTGGCAACACAGATGGAGGGACATCCGGATAACATTGCCCCGGCTATCTTTGGTGGTCTGTGTGTATCCTTTACGGAAGACGGAAAGCCGAATATGATCCGCTATGGCGTAAAGCGTGATTTACTGTTTGTAACGATGATTCCCGATTATGAGGTAAGCACCAAAGCAGCGCGGGAGGTTTTGCCAAATACTATGTGCTATCAGGATGCCGTCTATCAGATGGGACGCTGCGCAGCACTGGCAAAGGCGATGGAAATCGGCAATGCCATGATCATGAAAAAAGCCTGCAGCGATAAGATGCAGGAGCCGTATCGCAAAAAGCTGATTGCGGAATACGGGGATGTCCGTGTCCTGTGTGAGGAAACGGATATGATCACCATGTATATATCCGGAAGCGGGTCGACAATGATTGCGCTGACACAGGAGGAAGGTGCAGCCCGTATTCTTGAAGAAAAGATAAAAAACAAGTATCCGTTCTGGGATGTTCGCATTCTGCGTGCAACCTATGACGGTGTGCAAAGTGAGGTGTGCTGATGGAGAAATACTATATTGTAGACAGTACGATCCTGCCGGATGTGCTGGATAAGGTTATCGAAGCACGCTCCCTGCTGCAAAACGGTGAGGTAAAGCAGGTGAGTGAGGCAGTAAAACGTGTTGGCATCAGTCGCGGAACGTATTATAAATATAAGGATTATGTCTTTTTGCCTGCGCAGGGAATGAGTGAGCGCAAGGCTGTAATCTCCCTTATGCTGCATCATGATAAAGGAATTTTGTCAGAGGTGCTGAACACGATGTCGAGCGTCAATGCCAATATTCTTACGATCAATCAGAATATTCCGATTCATGAATGGGCATCTGTGGTACTCTCCTTTGATTTATGCGAAATGGCCGTATCCATCGATGAGCTTCTGGAGCGTCTGCGCAGCTGCCGCGGTGTAAGCAATCTGCGTCTGATTGCGGTAGAATAACGGGGGAAGGCATTTCAAGTTGATAATATCATTGCACTGAATTATAAGAAAGCGGGGATTCTCGCTTTTTCTGCTTCTATCATGTGGATAAAGGTGTTTTGCATAAAGGTCGTTGTTTTAAAATATAAAAAGGTGATTTTCTTTTTTTCTGAAATATGATACGATATAAAAAGTCATTTAATATATATAAGGAGTATCCTATGAAACAGCTGTTAGAAAAACTAACGACATTGGCGGCATATACTGCTGCTGTCTGCACAATCGTAATTCTGCTGGTTACGAGTATAAACATAAATTGCTTCAATAAGGATTTTTATAAAACTGAATATGCATCCCTGGAAACAGCACAGTCTTTGGGGATGACGGAGAAGGACCTCAATAAGGCGACAGACGCCCTGCTCGATTATCTGCAGGACCGCCGTGATAATATTGATGTTACCGTAGCGGTTAAGGGGACGGAAACCAAGGCCTTCAACGCGAGAGAATCCTCCCATATGGTGGATGTGCGCAACCTGTATCGCTTTGCCATGGTTTTAAGAAATGTTGCGATTATTCTGCTGGTGCTTTCTCTGGTTTACATGACAGTTCGTCTGAAAAGCGGAACGTTGACAATTTTCAGTATCAATTATATGAAAACGGCGATTTTGGCAGCGGTGTTCTTCGCCATGCTGGCAGGCTGGGCATATGTTGACTTCGATGCATTCTGGACAACCTTTCACAAGCTGGCATTTCGCAATGATTTATGGCTGCTGAATCCGGCAACTGACCTGATGATCAATCTGTTTCCATCACAATTCTTTTCCTCCATGGTATTCCGCATCGTGGGAATGTTTGCGACCGGATTTATCGGACTGTTTGTGTTCTGCTATCTCTTCCTGAGACATCAGCTTCACAAGCTTCACGGAGAACTGCATCATGACTAGGCGTTTGATTCTGGCAAGCGCATCTCCCAGAAGGCGCGAACTGTTACAGGATTTATCGTATCCCTTTGATATCGTAACTGCGAATTGCGAGGAATATGTTGATCACTCGCTGCCGATTGCTTCTGCGATTGAACAGATTGCCTGCCGCAAAGCCCTTACCGTATGGGAACAGCACCCCGAGGCAGTTGTTCTTGGTGCGGATACCATGGTGTGCTACGAAAATCAGGCAATGGGAAAGCCGGAGAACCGCAAGGATGCTTACCGTATGTTGAAGCAGCTAAGCGGTAAAACGCATACGGTTGTCAGTGGAGTAGCTATTGTTTGGAAAGGAAAAGCCGAGCTTTTTCATGAAGAAACAAGCGTCACCTTCTATGAGCTTGATGAAGAGCTGCTGAATCGATACCTTGACAGCAGTGAGCCATACGATAAGGCGGGGGCCTATGGTATACAGGGGATGGGGAAGCTGTTTGTGCGAGAATTGCATGGAGATTATTTCAATGTTATGGGACTGCCGATTGCTGCAGTTTACCGTCATCTGAAAGCGTATCTGGAAAAAAACTAAAAAATTTTGTTTTATGGTTGAAAAAATCGGCAATGCCTATTATAATATAATAGCTTTCCAATCATAAAGCATAACTGCCGGTATAGTATAGTGGTAATACAGAGCAATGGTAATGCTCAGCGCTCAGTTCAATTCTGGGTACCGGCACCAGGAAAATAACGAAGCCTTTGCGAAAAGGCTTTTTTAATATTTTGCAAGCCTGCACCTTCCTTACTTTGCTGTTGGATTCATACGGTCGGGGCTTTATTTACAATCTAAGGTGAAATCATTATGTATCGCAAGCAGGAGGGTCAAGCTTTATCACTATGTTGAAATACCGTAAAGCTGCTTTGCCTCCATATGGAAACACTCTGTTTCGTATTAACAAAGGTAAATTTGGTCCTTACTTCATTACCCCTGATATCGTAAGAGCATTTGATGAAAACAGTGAAGGATGACCATGTGTGGAAAAGGCAGCATATAAGGCTGAGTGTGCCAGCTACATGGAGCATACTACTGCTCAAAAGCAGATGCTTCCCTTTAAGTCATTATCTCCCGGGCAAATGATTTCTTTCATCCCCCATTGTATGATATACTTCAGATAGTCATTCTGCGCATTCATTTCCCCACCAAAAACGAACGCAGAGTGACTTTTTCTATGTATTGCTGAAAAACATAGCAGAGAATGCATATTCTGTGGTAAAATAATACAAGAAAGCGAGGTGTAGCTGTTCATGAAGAAAATACTGCTTTGTCTGTTTTGTACGATGTTTCTATTACAGGGCTGCAGTAAGAATCATGAGGGAGAACCCATTGAACTCACTGCTCAGGAAGTTTTAGTAAGACTGCAGGATTCCAAAAAGAATTCCTTCATGCTGTACATCACCTCGGATAATTGCTATTCCTGTGACGAATATGAAAAAGTGATACAGGAAATCGAAGAAGAAACACCGTTTGAAATCTATTATCTCAAGATGGATACCAATGAAGAAGATACAGATGTCAAACAGGTGATTGAGGAGCTGCAAATAACGACAGGGAAAATACAAAGCCTGCCGTCAACCTTTTACTTTTATCAGGGAAGTCTGCTGCCTGAAAATAGAAAAGAAGGATATCTGGAAAAGAAGGACTTGTTAAAATGGCTGAACGATCTGCATTTACTACATTAAATCAGGATACTGCAACGGTTTCTTCAAAGGAAGAAATTGTACAGCAGCTTACGTCACTAGGGATACAGAAGGGAATGGTTCTTCTGATTCAGGCAGACCCGCAGCGACTGGGCTATCTGATTGGCGGTGAACAGGCGCTGATTGAAGCACTGATGGATACTGTCGGGTATGAAGGTACTCTTGTTCTTCCGACCTTTACCCCTCAGCTTCTCGATCCAGCCTGCCAGAAAAAAACAGTGGAACGTGTCTACTGGGATGATGTGCGCGCTTCTGCATTCCCATTTGACCGAAAGCTGAGTGCACCTCAGGATGCGCTTGCATTGCAGTTTCTTCGCAACGAGGGAGTAGTACGCTCCTATCATCCGCTGTACAGCTTCGCGGCATGGGGGAAATATGCAAAGCTGATCTGTGATCGTCATCCTTTGCATTTTGGACTCAGTAAAGATTCACCACTTGGTAAAATTGTAGAATTTAACGGCTATACTGTACTGCTTGGAAATGAATATGAGAGCTGCTGCATGTTTCATCTGGCCCGCTATTCAGGAGATCAGCTCCCTATTCGTCTGGTCAGTGCTCCCATAGAAAATAATAAACAGACCATATGGAAGGATATGCTGGATCTTGATTATCAAACAAAAAACTTCTCCTCAATCGGAGAAGTGATGGAGGAGCGAAGCGTAGTGAAAACCTCTTATATCGGAAATGGGCGCTGCCGCATGTTCTCCGCCCGAGAAGCAATTACGCTGGCTACGGCCTACTTCCATATTCATAGAGACTGAAGTAGGATTCCTACAGCCTGCTCCAGATATTGCTGATCTACAGAATCAAATCTGGCAAAAACAGGGGAATCGACATCCAAAACACCCAGCAGGGTGTTTTCTTTTATAATTGGAATTACAATTTCTGAATTGCTTGCACCATCACAGGCAATATGAGTAGGGAATGTGTGTACATTATCGACCAGCAGTGTACAGCGGTTCCTTGCACTGGTACCACATACCCCTTTGCCCAGCGGAATATGCACACAGGCAACCTTGCCCTGAAACGGGCCGAGTATAAGCTCGTCGTTTTTTAGCAGATAAAACCCTGCCCAGTTCAAATCCGGGAGCTCATGAAATAACAATGCTGCCATATTTGCCATGTTTGCAATCATATCATGCTCATCCTCCAGCAAACCTTTCAGCTGCTGCACAATCAGCTCATACTTTTTTTCTTTCATAATCCGACCTCTCTTCTATATGTATAGCTATCGTATCATGAATTTGAGAAAAGAAAAAGGAGTTATCGATTAAGATAACTCGCAGACTGTTGACAAAGTGACTGTCGACAGTCTTTTTAAAATCTGATAGAATATCTGTGGCAGAAACGTACTTCATAAACCCAAAAATAGTCGACGTTTCTGCCATTTATTATGCCAAAAATGATATA